>JARKPC010000064.1 GCA_029975435.1 Propionivibrio sp.
CTTCCCGCGCCTCAACAACTGGAGCTTCTGGCTGCTGCCGGCAGCCGGCATCCTGCTCATTGCCACATTCTTCGTTCCAGGCGGAGCAATTGCCGGTGGCTGGACGATGTATCCGCCGCTGTACATCCAGGGCGGGATTTCCCATGACATGACCATCCTCGCCGTGCATATCCTCGGTATCTCGTCGATCATGGGGGCGATCAACATCATTACCACCGTCCTCAACATGCGCGCGCCCGGCATGACGCTGATGAAGATGCCGCTGTTCGTGTGGACCTGGCTGATCACCGCCTTCCTGCTGGTGGCGGTCATGCCGGTCCTGGCCGCCGCGATCACCATGCTGCTCACCGACCGGCACTTCGGCACCCACTTCTTCAACGCCGCGGGCGGCGGCGACCCGGTGATGTTCCAGCACATCTTCTGGTTCTTCGGCCATCCCGAGGTGTACATCATGATCCTGCCGGCCTTCGGCATCATCTCGACGACCATCCCGGCCTTTGCCAGGAAACCGCTGTTCGGCTACGCCTCGATGGTCTATGCCGTGGCCTCGATCGCCTTCCTGTCGTTCATAGTCTGGGCGCACCACATGTTCACCACCGGCATGCCGGTCGGCGGACAACTGTTCTTCATGTACACCACCATGCTCATCGCCATTCCCACGGGGGTGAAGGTCTTCAACTGGGTGGCCACGCTGTGGCGCGGCTCGATCACCTTCGAAACGCCGATGCTTTTCTCGCTAGCCTTCGTTTTCCTGTTCGCCATCGGCGGTTTCAGCGGCCTGGTGCTGGCGCTGGTGCCAGTCGATATCCAGTTGCAGGACACCTATTACGTGGTCGCCCATTTTCACTATGTCCTGTTTTCCGGGTCAGCCATGGCCATCATGGCCGGCGTCTATTACTGGCTGCCGAAGTGGACCGGACGCATGTACGACGAAACGCTGGGCAAGGTGCATTTCTGGCTGACGGCGATCGCCTTCAACATCACCTTCTTCCCCATGCATTTCCTCGGCCTGGCCGGTATGCCACGGCGAATCCCCGACTATGCGCTGCAGTTTGCCGACTTCAACATGATCTCGAGCATCGGTGGATTTATGCTCGGGGCCAGCCAGTTGCTATTTCTGTACAACGTCGTCCAGTGCATCCGCCGCGGCGCCAAGGCCGCAGACAAACCCTGGGAAGGCGCCGACACGCTCGAGTGGACGCTCAGTTCGCCGCCGCCGTACCACTCGTTCGTCACACCACCGATGGTGAAATAGGGAGAGGCCGTCATGCATGCGCACTCCGATCCGCACTCCTCGCCCGAAACCTACTACGTCCCTCCTCCGTCGATCTGGCCGTTGACGGGCTCGATCGCATTGCTCACGCTGGCTGCGGGCTTCGCCTTGCTGCTCGCCAAGCAGGCCATCGGACCGTATGTCATCGCCCTTGGGCTGGGCATCCTCCTGATCATGCTGATCGGCTGGTTCGGCGACGTGATCGATGAGACCCAGTCGGGCAAGCACGCCGGCCAGGTCGACACGTCGTTTCGCTGGGGCATGGTGTGGTTCATCTTTTCCGAGGTGATGTTTTTTGGCGGTTTTTTCGGCGCCCTGTTCTACGCCCGCAATCTTGCCGTGCCGATGCTGGCCGACGCGCAACTGCTCTGGCCCGGGTTTTCAGCCGCCTGGCCGACCGCCGGCCCCGGCGGCAGCGCGGTTCCCGTCCCTGTCGCCCCGTGGGGCATCCCGGCATTGAACACGCTGATCCTGCTATGTTCCGGAGCGACCGTCACGTGGGCGCACTGGGGCCTGCTCAAAAACAACCGGTTTCAGCTCTCGCTCGGCCTGGCCCTGACCATAATACTGGGCGTCGTGTTCATCGGTTTCCAGATCCATGAATACGGCGCGGCCGAATTTTCCATCCGGGACGGCATCTACGGCGCCACGTTCTACATGCTGACGGGGTTCCACGGCTTCCACGTGATCATGGGCACCGCCATGCTCTTCGTCATCTTCTGCCGGTCCGTGATCGGGCACTTCACGGCTGAGCGGCATTTCGCCTTCGAGGCAGTAGCCTGGTACTGGCACTTTGTCGACGTCGTCTGGCTGCTGCTTTTCGTCTTCGTGTATTGGGTGTAAGGCACTGCCATGCACACCGCCGCCGAAGACTCCTCAACCGAAAAGGGAAACCGCCGACTGGTGGCGAAGCTGCTGGGCGTCACAGCGTTGTCCTTCACTTTCGGATTCGCGCTGGTACCCCTCTACGACGTGTTCTGCGAGGTAACCGGTCTCAACGGAAAAACCGCGCGACCGGGAAATTTCACGGTCGGCGGAATTGGCGCGATAAGCCAACCCTCCGCGCAGTTCGTCGACACCCGGCGCGTGATCACTATCGAATTCACCGATACCGTCATGCCCGGCCTGCCGTGGAAGATTTCACCGCCAACAGCGCGCCTCGACGTGCATCCGGGAGAACTGCATCAAGTCACCTACCGTGTTCACAATCTTTCGAGAGAACCCATCATTGCGCAGGCGATTCCCAGCGTTTCCCCCGGCCTTGCGGCGGCGAGTTTCACCAAGCTCGAGTGCTTCTGCTTCACGCAACAAGCGCTCGCGCCTGGCGAAACAAAGGAATTGCCTCTCGTGTTCACGGTCAAACCGGATATCGACAAGGGCGTGCATACCATCACCCTCGCGTATGCGTTTTTCAACACCGACGGCGCGAAACCGGCATCGAAACAGGAGCTGCCCTGATCATGCTCAAACAAACCGGCCATCAATTGCAATCCCCGCGCATTGCGCGGGAAATCCGCGGCGTGTCGCGTGATGCCGCCCGGCGAGCGCGCGACAAGGCGCTCAAACGGCTCCTGCGCGCCTGGCTGCCGCTCCTACTGGCCGAGGCCCGATATCCATCCCCATCGATAGGCCAGCATCAACAGCGCGAAAACCGCCATCGACAGGCCGACGCGCCAGGTCAGCGCCTTGACGGCGCGATGGCCGGAGCCACGATCCCGCAGGAGAAAGAACAGCCCGGAAAAGAGGCTGACAATCACGCCAAGCAGCATGACAACGACGGCGAGCTTTAACATGAGCGGCTCCGGTAGCGCCAGTGCGAACGATTATGCGCGCGCCGCCGAGGCCGCGCCAACCGCTATGGCAAGCAAGGCGGCGCGGCGGTTCCGTCCGCGCTGGCTGCCAACGCTGGCGGCGGCGCTGCTGGTTCCGCTGTTCATCGCTGCCGGGCAATGGCAATGGGACAAGGCGGCAGCCAAGGCTGAGCGGCAACAGCAACTCGAAACCCGCGTCAGCGAGCCGGCCGTACCGATTCCTACCGAGGCGGCGAACGCGCAGGCGTTGCAGTATCGCAAGATCGTAGCGCGCGGCTACTACGAGCCGCAGCACCAGATTCTGATCGACAATCGGACCTACCGCCAGCACGCGGGATTCCATGTCGTCACGCCGCTCCGCGTCGAGGGCAGCGAGATCCGCCTGCTGGTCAATCGCGGCTGGATTCCCGCGTTGGCCGAACACAGCCGGGAACCCGAGATCGTTACTCCCGCGGGGATTGTCGAAGTTTCCGGCATGGCCGTCGTTCCAGCCTCCCGTTTTTTCTCCCTTCAGGCAGAAACCAACGGAGAACACGGCTCCTGGCAGCACGTCTGGCAAAACCTCGATCTTGCGCGCTATGGCGAGCGTGTCAGTTTCCCGGTCCAACCGGTGGTCATGCAGCTCGACCCGGAGAGCGCCGCGGGCGGATTCGTCCGCGACTGGGTTCGCCCGGACGATCGGCGGCTGACAAATCTCGGCTATGCCTTCCAATGGTGGGGTTTTGCGGCAACCACTGTCGGGCTCTGGTGCTTCTTTGGTTTCCGGCGCAAATCCTGAAAGGACCCTCCGGCCATGACGTCGATCACAACAACTCTGCCGCAAGCACATCCGCGCGCCCCCGCACGCATCATGTTGCTGTTGCTGGCCGCCGTGTTCGCGCTGCCATTCGTCATCGGCTCCAGTCTTTTCTGGTTTGGCTGGCGGCCGGCCGCGCTGCGCAACCATGGCGAATTGATCCAGCCGCCGCGTGCCTTGCCAGCGAGCGAGGCACTGCACGGCAAGTGGCTGCTGATCGTTCCCACACACCATGGCTGTGCGCAGTCCTGCCAGGACATGTTGCAGCGACTGCAGCAGGCCCACGCCGCGCTGGGCAAGGATCAGGGGCGAGTGCAGCGTGTGGCGGTCGGAGCAGTGCCGGTTCAGACGACTCAGGGCTTGACGATCATCTCGCCCGCCGCGGACGAATTGGCATGGCGCCGCGCGCTCGACGATTTCGCACCGGCCGTCTTCGTCTCCGACCCGTTCGGCAACGTCATAATGCGCTATGCCGAACCAATTGACGCCCGGAGTGTTCTCAGGGACATGGAGCGTCTGCTGAAGTATTCATGGGTCCGCTGAACGAGGGGAGGTTCGCCATGTCCGCCACGACACGAAACGGCGCTGTCAATGCCCTGAGTCCGGCCAGCATTCGGCGCCGGTTTGGACAACGGCTCGCCGACTTCGTCACGTTGTGCAAGCCGCGCGTCAACAGCCTGATCGTGTTCACCGCGATGATCGGAATGTTTCTCGCATCGCCGGTTTTTCCACCGCTTGGCCTGTTCCTTGCCGCGTCCGTCGGCATCGCCCTGGTCGCCGGCGCGGCAGCCGCCATCAACTGCCTGGTGGAACGAACGGTGGACGCGCTTATGACCCGCACGAGTTGGCGCCCCACCGCGCGCGGCACCGCATCCGCGGCCGAAACCATGACTCTGGCGTTTCTCGTCGGCGGAGGCGGCCTGTGGCTGCTGCATGCGTTGGTCAATCCGCTGACCATGTGGCTGACGCTTGCCACTTTCCTGGGCTACGCGGTGATCTACACGGTACTGCTCAAGCCCGCTACGCCGATGAACATCGTCATCGGAGGCGCGGCCGGCGCCATGCCGCCGCTGCTTGGCTGGACGGCCATGACCGGCAGCATCGCGCCCGAAGCACTGGCGCTCTTTCTGATCGTATTTCTCTGGACACCGCCGCATTTCTGGGCGCTCGCCTGCTACCGCCGCGATGATTACGCCAAGGCCGGCCTGCCGATGCTGCCGGTGACCCACGGCATCGCCCACACCTGTCGGCACAGCCTGTTTTACGTTGTACTCCTCTGCGGAGCTTCGGCCGCACCCTACCTTCTGGGTATGAGCGGTGTCGGCTATTTCGCCGCCGCGCTGGCGCTTGATGCGGTGTTCCTGGCGCACTCCATCGCCCTCCTGCGCAAGTACAGCGATAACCTGGCCAGGCGCACCTTCCGCTGGTCGATCATCTACCTGACGCTGCTCTTCGCGGCGCTGCTGGTTGATCATTTCGCAGGTGCCTGACCGGCGATGCGCCTTTATCGCCCGCTGCTCATTCTCGCCACGCTGCTGGCCCTCGGCGTGATCTCGCTCGGCGCCTACGTCCGCCTCTCGGACGCCGGACTCGGCTGCCCGGACTGGCCGGGCTGCTACGGCCACCTGATCGGCGTTCCTGACACGCCACATGAACAATCCGCGGCGCAGCAGGCGTTTCCGAACAATCCGGTGGAAACGCACAAGGCATGGAAGGAAATGATCCACCGCTATCTCGCGGGCACCCTTGGCCTGGCGATCGCTTTGCTCGCCGGCCTGGCCTGGAAACACAGGCGAACCCTGCGGCAATCGCCGTGGCCGGCAACGGCGCTGGTCGTCATCATCGGCCTGCAGGCGCTGCTCGGAATGTGGACCGTGACCCTGCAGCTCAAGCCCGTCATCGTCAGCGCGCATCTGCTCGGAGGCATGACGACACTTTCCCTGCTGGTCTGGATGCTGCTTTCCCGAAACGCAACAATGCATCGCTCAATTGAGCCGAAGCCCTCCGGCCTTCGCCTCCTCGCCGCGCTCTCATTGCTTGCCATCGTCTTCCAGATCGCTCTGGGAGGTTGGGTCAGCAGCAACTATGCAGCGCTGGCCTGCAACGATTTCCCGACGTGCCTTGGCGCATGGCGTCCGGAAATGGACTTCGATACGGCTTTCAGCCTGCACCGGGAACTGGGCAGGACCGCATCGGGCGATTTTCTTCCGGGAGGGGCGTTGATCGCCATCCACTGGTCGCATCGGCTTGGCGCGTTGATCGTCGCCCTGCTAACCGGTTCGCTGGCCCTTGCCCTGCTAAGGCACACGCCTTGGCGCGGATGGGGACAGCTTCTCCTAGTGGCACTGCTAATGCAGGTTGCACTCGGCATCGCCAACGTCATGCTCTTCCTGCCACTGTCCGTCGCCGTCGCCCACAACGCCGGCGCGGCAATGCTGCTCACCATCAGCCTGGCGATCAATCTGAAGCTATGGGCGAGGAGCCCCGGCGAAATTCATAGCTTTTCCCGCGAGTGAAAGACTATCCGGTTTCCTGTCCGACTTTTCGGGTGCGCGGTAATGGAGCGACTTGCACTTGCGCTGGATCGGCATTGAAAGGCTCTCGGTATCCCGGATACCGGCAATGCTTCAAGCGCTCAGGCTCGTTTGCTGCGAAGTTTCGAAATCCAGATAAAGATGCCAAAAAGCACTGCCCCCGCAACACCAATCTGCGTGGCTCCCAGCCAGGACACATCCTGTGCGATGCCGCTTCCGAGTATGACGGCAACGACAGCTTGCGGCAAAAAACCAAAAAAAGAGCCGAGCAGGAAAGCACGGTCTCCAATGTGGCTAAGCGCCAGCCCGAAATTGATGATCGCATTGCTGACCGGCAACATGCGGATCAGGAAGACCGAAACGACGGTCGGTTGCGCGTGAACGATACGAGCAAAAAACTTCCGCTTGCCGAAACGCTCGACCAGCCATTCCCGGCCGCCCCAGCGCGCTGCCCGAAAAGCGATGAATGATCCGATCATGCTGGCGCACGTCGACCAGAGCAGCCCCTCCCAGAAACCAAAGGCAAGACCGCCCAAGGCACAGAAGAGCAATCGGGGAACGCCCGCCATGATCAGGAATGAACTGATCGCAACGAAGTAGACATCTGCGCGGTAGCCGCCTCCCCGGAATATTTCAGCGAGCGAATCCCAGTCGCGCAATTGTTGGCCCAGCGGCGTGAAGTGAATCACGACGAACACGATGCCACCGATAACCAGCATGATCAGCAGCTTGCGCGACGTATTCTCGGCAACCTGCTCTAATTCAGCGACCTCGACTTCTTCGGGAATATTTTCAAATGGACTTTCATCGAAGTCCCGATCAAATGACTGCTCGCTCATCGCGCACCTTCCACCAACCTGTCTGAACAAACGGCACGCCTTAGATAGCAGCGGATTCCAAGGCAATCCCTGACACCTCGCCAGAGGCGATTATGGACTCCGTATTTCGATGCCCCGCGGAACCGCTCGCATCGTCTATCAGGATCAGTCTAAACCTGCCGCGAAGTTTTGCCAGAGCGGCGATGATTGTTTCCGCCAGAGGAATGACATTTTCCTCCTCGTTATGCAGGGGAACAACAACGGAAAGACGCACGCACGGGTTTCCGGCTTTCGTACCGACGACCTGATTTTTCATTATGAATTGGGGAAACCGGGCAAATGTTTCTATTCTGGCCGCGGATCATTAACCGAATCTTAAAACCCTGCTCTTCGTGCGGTCATCAAACATCCTTAAGAATCGCTTAAGGTGGCAAGATGACAATACGGCGCAGATATTGCTCATCGGCCTTCTGCCCACTCATAAGCATCTCTGGACGAGGCATGGATAGTTCTCCATCACCCCGGAGCAATTGAGCGAAAATACCAACAACGATAAGAGACAGGACAGAGAAGAATGAATGTCGGAGCGTTCGCGGCAGAGCCGAGAGGGCGAGGCGTGTTGATACTGACTTCCGCCATGCTGATTCTGCTGACTGTTGTCGCCATGGCTTCGCGGCCGATCATGCCCATCGACGAAACGCGGTATATCGGAGTGGCGTGGGAAATGTGGTTGCGCGGAGACTTCCTGGTGCCGTTCAAGAATGGCGCTCCCTACAGCCACAAGCCGCCTCTGATGATGTGGCTGTTTCAGGCGGGATGGGCCGTCTTCGGGGTCAATGAATGGTGGCCGCGACTGGTTTCTCCTCTCGTTTCTTTCGGTAACGTGTTGCTGACGATCATTCTGGCCCGTCGGCTTTGGCCCGACCGAGCCAATGTTGGCAACCAAGCCATTCTCATTCTCGTGAGTTGCCTGCTGTGGACGGCATTTTCCACGATGGTCATGTTCGACATCATCCTGGCGTTCTTCACCTTGCTGGGCATGCACGGGACGCTGTCAGCCGCCCACGGGAAGACCGGCCGCGGGTTTGCTCTGTTGGGATTGGCGATCGGTCTCGGCATACTCGCCAAAGGACCGGTCATCCTCTTGCACGTCCTGCCGGTGGCACTGCTTGCACCATGGTGGAATCCCGGCGTGCGGAAGTCGCGCTGGTTCGCCGGAATTTTCGCCGCCATTCTGATCGGCGCCGCGCTGGCGCTGTGCTGGGCCATTCCAGCCGGTTTTGCAGGCGGAGATGAATACCGTCGGGCAATCTTCTGGGGTCAGACTGCCAACCGCATGGTTGAATCCTTTGCCCACCGCCATGCCGCGTGGTGGTATCTGCCGCATCTGCCCTTGATGTTTTTCCCCTGGTTCGTATGGCCTGGTTTGTGGCGCGCAGTGAGCAGATTCGTTCGGCTGGAACTCGATGCTGGAGGCCGTTTCTGCCTTGCCTGGATAGTTCCGGTCATCATCATTTTTTCGTTCATCAGCGGCAAGCAGATGCAGTACCTGTTGCCGATTTTTCCGGCATTTGCCCTGTTGGCGGCCCGGTCCGCAGAAGACGAGGAGCGGGTAGCCGGGCTCTGGATGCCGGTTCTGGCAGCTCTGGCGTTGGGAGTCGCCTTGCTGGTGATAGGCAAGAAAGGATCGCTCGCTGACGCCATACCCGGCGTTCTGGCTTTCTGGCCCGTTGGTCTGTTGATGCTGGCGGTGGTCGCCGTCTATTGGCTCGGGCGCCGTCATGCCAAGCCCGTGACCCACCTCGCTCTACTGGGCATCGCGATACCGGTCTGCGTGCAACTGGCGTTTATTCGACCGCTTTATTCCTCTTATGATGTCCGACCGATGGCGACGGCCATCCGCCAGGCTCAGGACAGTGGCCGCGAGGTGGCTCACGATGGGACCTATCACAACCAGTACCAGTTCGCGGGACGCTTGCAGGCGCCTCTGGTTGAGATCGAAGACACGGAAACGCTGAAATCCTGGTTGACCGCCCATCCGCAGGCGTATGCCGTGGTATATGCGAAGGATTTCAGCAGCTTCAAGGGGCTCATTACAATCGCTTCACAGCGCTATCGGGGCCGGACTGTGGCGCTGCTTGACGCGCCATCGGCCTTGACTTTGCTGGAAAAGCTCACAGGCAATTCTGTTCGCCAGGACACTGAACAGCAATAAGAACGGCTCTGCAGGAACCAGCTGTTCATAGGCCGTCCGATGGCTTCGGTCAGGCAGGCTGCCGGGGTAATCGAGGCACCGGATCTGGATCGCTCGATCTGGCGTCGCCAGCCCGGATAGTTCTCGAGGTACTGGATCGATATGAGCGTGCATCACGACCTCTTTCTGCTCCAGCGTCAGCTCCCCGACGTTCAACAAAGTCCTGATGGCGAATGATTCACCTCGTTCGGCAGAACCATCCTTTCAATCCGGATCATGACAACAACTGATTCAGACGGAGCCGCAATAGTGCTCAGGATTCGATCAGCTGCAAGAAATCTCCTGATGCCATGGGCTGTCCAAAGTGGTAGCCCTGCCCCTGATGGCAGCCCAGTTCTTGTAACAGATCGGCCTGTTCCAGGCTTTCGATGCCTTCGACTGTGATCGACATGTGCATGATCCGGCTCAAGGCAACGATGGCCTTGACCATCGCCTGCTGGCTCTCACTCGACTTCAGATCGACAATGAACGAACGGTCGATCTTGACGCGGTGGACGGGCAAGTCCCGGAGGACACTCAGCGATGAATAGCCGGTCCCGAAATCATCGATGCTGACGGTCACTCCGATGGCGTCGAGGGCTTTCAAAAGCGCCAGGCTGCGTTCGGTTGTCTGCAGGCAACTTTCGGTAATTTCGAGTTCCAGCGAGGTCGGCGGGAACCCGGTTTCTTCGAGCACCGACCGAACGGTATCGATGAAGTCGGTACCCATGAACTGTCTAGCCGACACATTCACGGCAAGATGAAACTGTCCGCCCGATTCCCTGATGTGCCGCTCCAGGCCGAGCATTTCGCTACAAGCCCGACGCAAAACCCACTGCCCGAGGTGCTCGATGATGCCGCTTTCCTCGGCGATAGCGATGAAGCTGTCCGGCGAGACCATACCGCGCTGGGGATGCGGCCAGCGCACCAGCGCCTCGGCCCCGACGATGTTGCGTCCCTCAAGGTCGACCCGAGGCTGGTAGTACACCGCCAAGCCATCGTTGGCGATGGCCTGGCGCAGTCCCTGCTCGACGTGCATGCGCTCACCCGTTCGCGCGGACATATCTTCGGCGTAGAACTGGTAGCGATTGCGTCCTTCGGCCTTGGCTGCATACATGGCCATATCGGCCGCACGCATCAACTGCTCACTGTCTACGCCATGCTCCGGAAATACTGCGATACCGAGACTGGCCGACACCGCAAGCATATGGCCGGAAAGTGGAATGGGCAGACGTAGCTGTTCGAGGATTTTCTGAGCAAGCTGCGCGGCATAGTCCGGGTTCGTGCTGCCAGCGAGAATGACGAACTCGTCACCGCCGAGGCGGGCAACGGTATCGCTGGCGCGCAACACCCCTTTCAGCCGGGCGCCGACGATGCGCAGCAATTCGTCCCCGGCAACATGGCCAAGCGTATCGTTGATGACCTTGAATCCGTCGAGATCGAGGAACAGCAGCAGGCAGCGCTGGTTATTGCGCACCCCCTGCTCGATGGCATAGTTGAGGCGATTGTCGAACAACAGACGGTTGGGCAATCCGGTCAGCGGATCATGGTGCGCCAGGTGATGCAGCTGCTGCTGAGCCTCGTAGATCGCCGTCACGTCGGAAAAGGCCATGACGTAGTGCGTCAGGACACCTTCGGCATTGCGCACGACGCCGATGCTTTGCCACGCGCGAAAGGCTTCGCCGGTCTTGCGGTAGCAGCGCACTTCTCCGTGCCAATACCCTCCCTCGCCGTCGCCAAGAGTGGAAATTTCGTGTTCCGGTCCGGGATTGACCCGCAGGAGAAGATTCAGGTCGAGTCCTATGACTTCTTCCTCTGCAAATCCTGTGATCCGGGAAAACGCCGGATTCACGGCCGCCACGCGCCGGGCGGTATCGATGATCGCAATCGCCTCGGCGCTGGTGTGAAAAACGACGCTGGACTGGCGCAACCGTTCTTCATCGCGATGCCTCTGCGTCACATCCTGAAGGATGCCGACGATGCGCCCGCCTGCTTTGCCAGCGCCGTATGCCTTTACCCGTGCCTCCATGTAGCGCGCGGGCAAGTGGTTGCCCACCGTGCGAAATTCAAGCGGCATTACCTTGCTGCCCGCGGCCGTGGCATCTAGCGCCGCACGCACTCTTTCCCGGTCGGCCTTGTCCACGCGCGACAGGAAGGTGTCGCTGGTTTCGTCCAGCGGCAACAGCCGGTTGCCAAAAAACAACCCGAGATGAACATCCCCCTTGAGCTTGTTGGTCGCCGGATCCCATTCGAGCACCCCGAGCGACCCAGCATCCAGCGCCAGTTGCAGGCGCTCCTCGCTTTCCTGGATGAACATCTCGTCTTCGTGTCGGGCCAGCGCCATCTGGATCGTGGCATGCAGTTCCCGCCCTTCGCACGGCTTCATCAGGTAGCCGAAAGGCCGACTGTCCAACGCGCGGCCGAGCGTGTCATCCTCAGCGTAGGCGGTCAGGAAAACGACCGGAACCCGGTGCCGGGAACGGATTTCGGCCGCTGCCTCGATGCCGTCCATGCGCCCCTCGAGGTGGATATCCATGAGCACCAGATCGGGTTTCACTTCCTCGGCGCGGCGGATGGCCTGTTCTCCGCTCGCGACGACGGCCCCCACGTGATAGCCGAACCCGCTGAGTTGCCGCTTCAGGTCGAAAGCAACGACACGTTCGTCCTCTACCAGCATGAGGTTGACCGGCAATCTCGCACTCATGATTCTTCTCCTGCATCGAAATTTCTCGGAAAGCGAACCGAAAACCGCGATCCGTTTCCCCGTTCAATCTCCAGCACACCGTGCAACTGCTCGACAAACAGCGGCACCAGTTGCCAACCGAGGGACGGACTTTTCTCCAGATCCGCCTGGGAAGGCAGGCCGACGCCGTTATCGGCGATGCTGAAACCGATCATGCCGTCACCGTCCTCGCGCAATTCGATCACGATTTCGCCCTCTCGCTCCTCGGGAAAGGCGTGCTTGAATGCGTTGGTAAGCAGTTCGTTGACCAATAGCCCGCACGGGATCGACCGTTCCAGATCGAGCGACACTCCGTCCGCCGGCAATTCCAGGCGCAACGCCACGCGACCATGGGCCGGGCGGTAGCTGACACGGATCGCCTGCGCGAGGCGCTGCAGGTAATCCGCAAGATCGAGGCGCGCAAAATCCCGGCGCTCGTAGAGCAGTTGGTGGGTCAGCGACATCGCCTTCACCCGCCCGCAACTCTCGCCGAGGATAGCTCGCAGGCGCGGGTCCGAGGCGTGCTCCGCCTGCAGGTTGAGCAAGCTTGAAATGATCTGCAGGTTGTTCTTGACCCGGTGGTGAACCTCGTTGAGCAGTGCCGTCTTTTCCCGCAAGGCATCCTCGAGGTGCTGCTGCGTGCGCCGCCGCTCGGTGATATCGACGATCGAGGCCAGGACCATCGCGCCCTCTTCCGTGTCGAGCGGATTCAGTCCGATCTCGATTGGAAACTCGCTGTTGTCCGCGCGGCAACCGGTCAGATCGCGCCCGGCCCCCATCGGCCGGGGCTGGGGAGAATTGAAATAGCCCTGCCGGAAGTGACGGTGCTGTTCCCGATAACGTTCAGGAATAAGTAATTCTACCGACTTCCCAATCAATTCATCGCGGCGGTACCCGAACAACTGCTCGGTCTTGAGGTTAACCAGCACGATGGAGCCACTCCGGTCGATCATGACCATTGCGGTCGGCGACCACTCCACGACTCTTCGGAAAGAATCCTCGCCGAGACGCAAGCCGCCTGGCGCCGCCGGCACGGAATCACCCGCCGAAGCCGTCCAGGCAGGGGCGAATGCTTCGCCGGGCAGTTCGTCGTTCGTGCGCCTCGTATCCATCGACAACCCTTTCCGCACCCGCAAAGGCGCACAAACAGAGCTATCGCTTCGACAACAAAATTCGGAAAACGATCGACAAACGCGACGGGAAAGAAACCTGCCGCCATTTCAGCAACGGGAAAGTCCAGCGGGGATTATTTCGAGAGCTCGATCGTCACGGATTTTCCTGAACGCCCACCGGCCTTGCGCAGAAGGTCTTCGATGTCGGTGTTTTTTTCCTTCAACGCCCAGTCCACCGCGGTTTCTCCTCGATCATTGACGATTGTCGGATCGGCCTGATGCGCCAGAAGGGTCCTGACGGTATCGATATGCCCAAAACGCGCGGCGAAAAACAGGGCCGTCGATCCGTTTTCGGTTGTCCCGTCGATTTCGGCGCCACGCTTGATGAGGTATTCGACGATCGCGGTATGCCCGTTGTAGGCCGCGTAGGACAGTGGCGGCCAGCCGAAGAAATTGATCTCGGCGCCCGCTTCCACCAAGCGTTGCACGTATTTGGCACGCCCCATGTACGCGGCGATGCTGAGCGCCGATTCGCCGTTCCTGTTTCGCGTATTGATTCTGGCCCGCCGTTGCAAAAGGTAGTCGAACAACTCCGGCAGGTCACGCTGGATGGACTGGGTCACCAGAGAGTTTCCCTGCCGGTCAACGGTATTGATGTCGATGCCGCGCTTGATCAGTTCGATTGCCGCACCGGAGTCGCTGCGGATCAGCGCTTCCTCAAGGTCCTCATACGCGCCGGCGAAGGCAATGACAGGAAGCAACAACGCCAGCAGGAACGCGAAACATCTATTTTTCATAAGGAGGTACCTGATCTGCTCACGGGAAACAATCTGAAAAAGTTCTCTGTCGTCGCCGCCGCCACGGTGTCATAGGAAACCCCGCGCAAGCTGGCGATTTCTTCGGCCACGTGTCTCACATAGGCCGGTTGGTTGATCTTTCCACGGAAAGGCACCGGCGCCAGATAGGGAGCATCGGTTTCCACCAGCAGGCGATCCAGCGGAACACGCCGCGCCACTTCCTTGACCACCAACGCGTTCTTGAAGGTGACGATTCCCGAAATGGAAATGTGGAAACCAAGATCCAATGCCTGCTCGGCCACGTCCCAGGTTTCAGTGAAACAATGCATGACCCCTCCCACATCGCTGGCGTTTTCTTCTGTCAGCACGCGCAGGGTATCCGCAGTGGCGTCGCGGTTATGAACGACCAAAGGCTTCCCGGCGGCGCGCGCGGCACGGATATGCGTGCGGAACCGTTCCCGCTGCCATCCGGGAGCATCCTTGTGCCAGTAGTAATCGAGCCCTGTTTCTCCGATTCCCACCACGCGGGGATGCCTGGCCAGTTCGACGAGGCTGTCGATCGTCGGCTCCTTTACGCCGGTATTTTCCGGATGAACGCCCACCGTCGCCAGGATATTCGGGTGCGCCTCCGCCAACGCCAGTATGCGCGGAAAGTCCTCGAGCGTGACGCCAATGCACACGGCGCAGCCAATGTCGTTGCGTTGCATTGCTTCGAGGAGTTGCGGAAGATCGCCGGCCAGTTCCGGAAGGTCGAGGTGGCAGTGTGAATCAACTAGCATCAATCGGCATCACATCGTATGGGTCGGCCGCGTGGACTGCATCACTCCGCCGAGCAGCGCTTCGATCTTGCGCTTCGCCTCGACGCCGCTCTCGTCGCTCTTGAAATGCACACCAATGCCTTGCGCCTTGCTGTTCTGCGCGCCGGGCGGCGTAATCCAGACCACTGTTCCGGCAATCGGCAGTTTTGTCGGGTCGTCCATCAACGCAAGCAACATGAAAACCTCATCGCCGACGCTGTAGCTGCGCGTCGTCGGAATGAAGATCCCGCCGCACCGCAGGAAAGGCATGTAGGCAGCATAGAGCGCCGACTTGGAGTTGATGTTCAGCGACAAGACGCTGGGACGTGGCGCTCCAGGCTTGTGTTCGGGATCAGCCATCAGTTACCGTCTCGGGCAGGTTGGAACAGAGCCACGTAGTTCAGGAAAAAATCCTCGAGAAACAGGCGGCTGTTCAGGGGTTGCTCACATTGCATGCGATATTGTATCGCTTTCCGGCTGAAGGCCAACAGGCGTGCCGGATTCGAGGTTCCGGCCAGATCGCGCAATACGCTCTTTTGTTTCAGGAAATACCGCAGCTGCTGTCCTTCGCTCAGCAGCACGAGGTCGACCAACCATTTCTGCGCCCATTCGACGACCCGCTTCAACGGTGCCGGAAGTTTGTCGGCCTTGACCACCCGGTCGACAGCCGCCGCCGCTGCCAACGGATCGAGGCGGCGCCCCTTGCCCAATTCATCGACCAGCGCATCGAGCAGGTTTCGTTCGTCCCCAGAGCCCAGTTCGACCGCCAGCAATGGAGCGCCCCCGGCAAGCGCCAGCCAGTGCCCGGCATCCTTGATTCCCGCTTGTGCCAGCCAGGCTTCCGACCGCTTACGTTCCGGCACGGGAACCGGAAGTTGCTGGCAACGGCTGCGGATCGTCGGAAGCAAGCGTTCTGGCTCATTGGAAATCAATATAAACAATGTGCCTGGAACGGGTTCTTCAAGTGATTTCAGAAGAGAATTGGCGGTTGATCGATTCATCGCCTCGGCCGGATGCACGAGCACGACCCGAACGCCTTGGCGATGCGTACCGACGTGGAGAAAGTCGTCGAGATCCCGGATCTGGTCGATGGTGATCTGCTGGCTCGGCTTTTTCTTCCCCGTGGATTCCGCGCTGTCGCTCTCCTCCTCTGCCATGGCATCCGGCTGGATGAGCCGAAAATCAGGATGATTTCCCTGCGCCAGCCAGCCACACGCCAGGCACGAGCCGCACGCGGCTCGCGATGGTCCGGGATTTTCGCAGAGTAGCGACTCGGCAAAACTGCGCGCCAGAGCGAACTTGCCGATGCCTTTCTGGCCTGTCAGCAAGAGCGCGTGAGGCAATCTGGCACGTCGCTCGCCGAGCTGCGCCCAGACCCTATCGTGCAACTCTAATATATTCATAAACAACGTGTTACCACTATTTCCTCAACTATTTTCTTGATTTCATCCTGCTTCAGGCCCGCGTTGACGACACTGATCCGGTGCGGCGCCGTAGCAGCCCGTTCAAGATAGGCCTGCCGCACACGCCAGTGAAAATCGGCACGTTCCTGTTCGAATTTATCCAGGTCGCGCCCTTGCCTGGCGATGCGTTCGCACGCCACATCTGGCGGCAGGTCGAACAGGAACGTGAGGTCGGGCTGCAGATGCCCGTGCACCCAGCGTTCAAGATCGGCAAACTTCGCTTTGTCCAGCCCGCGCCCTCCCCCCTGGTAGGCATAGGTCGCATCGCTGAAGCGGTCGCAGACCACCCAAGCGCCGCGCGCCAGCGCCGGTTCGATGACCAGCGCCAAGTGTTCGCGCCGTGCGGCAAACATCAGGAGAGCTTCGGTTTCAAGATGCATCGGTTCATGCAGGAGCAGTTCTCGCAGCTTCTCACCGAGCGACGTCCCGCCGGGCTCGCGCGTGGACACGACTTCCAGGCCGCGAGCCTTCAACAGATCCACGACAGTGGCGATATGCGTGCTCTTGCCGGCGCCATCGATTCCTTCAAAGGTAATGAATTTGCCCTTGTTCCCGGTCAACGTGTTCTCCTGTTGTCTTTTGCCACCCGGAGGTGCCGCCCCGTGGCGCCTTCAACGAGCGCCGCGCTGGAAGCGATTAACCGCCTGGTTGTGTTCGTCAAGTGTTTGCGAAAAATGGCTGCTGCCGTCGCCGCGCGCCACGAAATACAGTGCCTGGCTGGGAGCCGGATGCAACACCGCCTGCACTGACGCCAGCCCAGGCATGGCGATCGGCGTCGGCGGCAGGCCGGCGCGAGTATAGGTATTGTAGGGCGTATCGGTCGTCAGATCGCGCTTGCGCAGGTTTCCGTCGAAACGTTCCCCCAGCCCATAGATGACCGTCGGATCCGTCTGCAACATCATCCCCTGGCGGAGACGATTGACGAAAACCGCGGCCACCAGCGGCCGATCCACTTCTCGCCCGGTTTCCTTTTCGACGATCGACGCGAGAATCAACGCCTGGTAGGGAGTGGTCAAGGGAAGTTGCGCCGATCGGTTCTCCCATTCCCGCGCCAGATGCCGTTGCATCGTGCGATAGGCACGCGCCAGAAGGTCGATATCGCTGCTGCGCTTTGAAAACAGGTACGTGTCGGGAAAAAACCAGCCCTCCGGCGCTGTTCCGGCGGCCCCGATCAAGCGCATGACTTCCGCATCGGGCAAGCCTTTGCTGTCATGCCGCACATCGGGATGGGCATTCAACCGCTCGCGCATCTGGCGGAATGTCCAGCCCTCGATGAACACTATCTCGGCCTGCGTGACATCGCCACGCGTCAGCTTACGCAGCAGATCCAGCAGGCTGATGCCCCGGCTGACCTCATAGCTGCCCGCCTTGATCGACGCCTCCACGCGCAGCAGCTTGCCCAGGACAACAAGGGTCCATGGATTGAAATCCACTCCGGAGCCAGCGATCTCCCGGGCCGCCACGCGCATGCCGCTCCCCGGCGTCACGTTAAACTCGACCCGTTCCGCGTTCAAGGACAGCGGCGTCGACACCAGCCAATAGAACCAGCCACCGACACCCAGCGACAGGATCAGCCCGATGACCAGCATTCGTCTCAATAATCGGATCATCGCTTCGCCGGCTCGGAATCTAGGGAGGGTTTGGGAGGCGATATAATAGCCGAATCCACATGGACTGAACCGAGGCGGCCGATTCCCGGTCGTAGCGAGATAGCAACCCGGCATGTCCTAAGCCGGAACGAACAATTCAAAGGAAACAATGATGAATCCCGACTGGCAGGAGTTTCTCCGCGCTCAAGGCGCCCGTATCGCTGACGGAACGGTTGGCGATTTCGGCAATCTCGATGCCGAACTCGTCTGCGCCCGCGAGGCCACGATCATTTCGCCACTGACGCATCTCGGGATCATCGAATGCTTTGGTGAGGACGCCAGAACCTTCCTGCAAAACCAGCTGACGAGCGATGTAAATCACCTGGAAGCAGGCTCCGCCCAGCATTCCTCCTGGTGTTCTCCCAAAGGGCGGATGCTGGCCAGCTTTGTCCTGTTTCGTCGGGACAGCGCCTATCTGGCGCTCCTCTCCGCCGACCTGCGAGAATTTATCCAGAAACGGCTGCAGATCTACGTACTGCGCTCCAAGGTCAAGATTAGCGATCGTACAACCGATCACGAACTGATCGGCGTATCGGGTCCGCACGCCGAGGCCGCGCTGCAAAGCGCCGGACTGCCAATTCCCGCCGCCCCGATGCAAACGACCGCAATCAGCAACGCCACGGTGATCCGACTGGATAACACCCGTTACATTCTCGTCATCGCCAGCGAAGCAGCCCCGTCCGTCTGGAATGCGCTGTCCACCCACGCCAAGGCAGCCGGAACCGCGGCATGGCAATGGCTGGACATTCAGGCTGGGCTTCCTCTCATCACCGGGCCGACAAAGGAAGCCTTTGTCCCGCAAATGGCCAACCTGGACAAGATCGGTGGCGTGAGCTTTCACAAGGGCTGCTATCCGGGACAGGAGGTCGTCGCCCGTACCCAATATCTGGGGAAAGTCAAACGCCATCTTTACCGCTTTCACGCGTCCAGCCCGATCGTTCCGGGAATGCAGGTCTCGGCTGTCGAATCCCCGGAGCACGCCTGCGGGATGGTGGCGAATACCTCACCAGCACCCGGCGGAGGATATGCAGGACTGGCGATTGTCCTTGAAGGCACGATCGCCAGTTCCGAACTCAGGGTCAGCTTGCAGGACGGTGAAAGCATCGCCCTGAAGAACCTGACCATCGTCGGAGATTGACGCAACCAAGCCCCCTCTTATCGGCGATCAGTCCTCCGTGATCTCCACGGGGGTATACGCCGGGACGAGCTCGAACAAATCGACGATATCCGGGTTGTGCATCCTGATGCAGCCGTGCGACTTGGGCACACCCATGGGTTCCGAATCCGGACAGCCATGAATGTAGATGAACCGGCGCATGGTATCGACGCCACCAAGGCGGTTGCAACCCGGTTCGCAACCGGATAACCAGAGAATCCGGGTGAGGATCCAGTCGCGCCCGGGGTGGGCCGCAGCCAGTTCAGGGGAGTAGATTTCCCCTGTCGGGCGGCGGGCCGCAAATACTGTGTTTACCGGCATGCCGGCTCCGATTCGGGCGCGGATCAGATGCCTGCCGAGAGGAGTGCAGAAGCTTCCGCTACGCTCCCCTGTGCCAAGGGCAGCCGTTGAAACGGGATACGATCGCAGCACTTGCCCGGAATCGCCGAACAGTGTCAGCGTCTGCTCAGCAACGGAAACCCTTATGTACACGGTTATCCTTCTTTTTTGGCGCGCCTGGCGGCAAAAAAACCGGAGAGAAGCTGTCCGCATTCCTCTGCCAGGACCCCCCCGATGACTTCCGTGTGGTGATTCAGCCGCTCCACGGCAAACAGGTCGACAACGCTGCCATGGACACCTGTCTTCGGATCGCGCGCACCATACACCACCCGCGAGATGCGGGAATGGAGAATGGCTCCGGCGCACATGGCACATGGCTCAAGCGTCACAAACAACTCACAACCCGGAAGGCGGTAGTTTTCCAGAGTTCTTGCCGCGTCGCGAAGCGCGGCAATCTCGGCATGCGCGGTCGGGTCAGATTCCCCAATCGGCGAATTGAAGCCGCGTCCGACAATCTTTCCTTCGCACACGACGACTGCTCCAACCGGCACTTCGCCGAGACATTCGGCCGATCGCGCCAAAGAAAGCGCTTCGCGCATGAAAAATTCATCGTTCATTCGTGGATTCTACAATACCAATGGACCACGATCGCCCTCCGACGCCATCATCGCGGCGCAGCAACAAATACAAAACGTCAGAAACATCTAAAGAAATCACTCACAACAGCAGTCGCCACAGTGTTTTTGTGGTTAGAATTTCGCGTCAACATCAGGGAGCTGTTGGATGAAACGATCATTGGGCCGAGCAGCCGCTGCCTCGCTGCTGATCTCTGCAGTCGCCATGCCGGCCAGCGCCGGAGAAATAATCAAAGTCGCCGGAATTCCGTTCGACTTCATTCTCTTCGCCATGATCCTGGTCGGCGTCACGCTCTTTCATCGCCACACGTTCCTCATCGGATTGTCGGGAGTCGTGACAATCACGCTCTTCAGGTTGCTTACCGGTGGCTTTCGTGAAGGAGAGGGAGTGCCCGGCCTGCTGGCGCATTTCCACAACGAGTGGGTCTCCCTTGTCAACCTGCTCTGCCTCCTGATGGGCTTCGCCTTCCTTTCCCGCCATTTCGAGAAAAGCCAGGTGCCCCTGGTTCTTCCGAAGTACCTGCCCGAAAACTGGAAAGGCAATTTCATCCTTCTGGTCATGATCTTCGTCCTGTCGATCCTGCTCGACAATATCGCTGCAGCACTCATCGGCGGCGCCATGGCCCACCTTCTTTTCCGCGGCAGGGTACATATCGGCTTTCTGGCCGCCATCGTCGCCGCTGCAAATGCGGGGGGATCGGGATCGGTCGTAGGAGGTACCACCACCACCATGATGTGGATCGACGGAATCAGCCCCCTGAAAGTAATCGACGCCTACGTCGCAGCTGTCGTCGCGCTTTGCATCACGGCCTTCTTCGGTGCCCGGCAACAGCAAGCGCATTCCCCGATCATCAAATGCGCGCCGGAGAAAATCGTGGTGGACAAGGCGAGGGTTGGGATCGTCATCATGATCCTGCTCGCTGCCATTTTCACCAACATGGTCGTCACCATCCGCTTCAACCAGTATGCGCATAGTTTCCCGTTCATCGGCGTTGCGGTATGGCTGGCCATTCTCATCTCGGTGCCGATCCGTCGCCCGGACTGGGAAATCATGCCGCAAACCTTCAAGGGGGCCGTTTTCCTGTTGTCCCTCATCACCTGCGCATCCATGATGCCGGTCGAGCAGCTTCCACCGCCGTCGGCGATCACCGCGCTCGGTCTCGGCGGTTTTTCAGCAATATTCGACAATATTCCGCTCACGGCGCTGGCGCTCAGGCAAGGCGGCCATGATTGGGGCGCGTTGGCGTACGCCGTTGGTTTTGGAGGTTCGATGCTGTGGTTCGGATCGTCCGCGGGAGTCGCTCTATCCAGCATGTTCCCGGAAGCCAAGTCAGTCAGCCGATGGGTGCGTCATGGATGGCATGTCGCGGTGGCTTATCTCGCCGGATTCGCCGTATTGTTCCTGGCAAACGGCTGGCATCCGGATCCCGCGCACAAGAATCTTCCGAAAAAGGCGGAAAGCCAGTCAGCGCCCTCCTCCTATGCGGATTACGGAGCGAAGGCCGCTACACCCGCCGTCGGCAAATAGCGGTAGCGTCGATCCCCGGCTACTCGCACGCGTTGATTGATTGCGCGAAGCCCGCCGAAAAAGCGATCGCGGAGAACGCTACTCGGGGAAGATCTCTGCGCCGGTGTCTTTTTTTACGCCGCCCGGTTTGCGCCCCCGTGCTGGTGCCGGCAAATCGCAGGATAGACGGCAACTGGTGCCTTCGATCTTCCGACCGTCGATGAAGCGCGTAACATGGCAACAAATGACATCGCCCGAAGCCGAGAGCTGTTCGACCAAAGGCTTCAATTGCGACATCGGAATGCGCAGAGCCGTTGATATATCCAGATCAAGCTGCTCGCCGTTAGCTTTCAGATAATCAAGAATGTTCACGTTCATCTATCTTCCCAAAGCTGCAATATCTGGCCAAGTTTGCGCCCAAAATCCCGTGATGGCAATTTGTCCAGCGCATCCCCCTATCGACGAACACTCGGATTGGCCGCAAAGGAGACTCCAGTGAACCAATCCACACCCGGGACCGCGTAGCGCTTCGCCGGGCTTGGAGAATTTCGACGGCAAGCCTGCCCCCTGCCGCTACAGTCTTGATCCACCGCCCACTGTTTTTCCGGATACCGGGGCAAACGTGAATTAATTCACAGTCCCATAGCCAGCAAAGGAACTATAAAGGACTATTACTAAAGCAATAGTCCCTGCGTATCAGATCACGGATGCAAGCAAGGGGACTTGCGTTGCCACTTGTGGGGCTGAATGCACTGGCGAGACGAGTATTCTCTGGGAATTCCGGAAATCGATAACCAGCACAAGACGCTGATCGGCCTCTTTGACGCCATCGAAGAGGCCATAAAGCGAGGAGAAACCTGGTCGACAACCTACTTCCACATCGCCGAGTTGCGAGACTTCTCGCGTTTTCATTTCGCTTGTGAAGAGGCCCTGATGCGCGTGTTCGATTTCCCGGACATCAGTCTTCACACCGCTGAACACACGCATTTCCTCAAGTTCCTGTCGGAAATGGAAAACAGTTCGCTGCGCAAGTCGGTTGAAAAGGATCTGGTGAAACTTCTACGCAGTTGGGTCACCAAGCACATTGTGGGATCCGACCGCGATTTTTCCCGCCACGTTCTCTCGGGAGCTGCCGTCAAGGCGTCCTGATAACGCGATTCCCGGACTCCGGCCCTCCCTTTTGCGTTAACTCAAACAAATTCCCGAATCCGTGCTATGTTTTACGGTCCGCGGATGCTCCGAGGGGGAATCGGCAATGCCAGTTCATCACGAAAACAGAAACGGCAAGGATCGCCGAAAGTTCGATCTGTCTTCCGTAACCAAGCTTGTCAGAGAGCGACGGTGGAACAAGGACCGCCGGAGGAGCATCGCAAGCGAGGATGAACTGGACGATTCCGAATGGGACATGCCCGAAACCGACATCGAGCGGGAAGCTGATCTCGCACTCGGGGATTGACCGGAACGCAAAAACCCTGTGCCCTCTTTCACCCTTACGTGGCCTCAGGACGCCATGCAGCTTGTTGTTTTTTTCGTGGTGCCCGGAACCGGAATCGAACCGGTACAGCCGTAAGGCCGAGAGATTTTAAGTCTCTTGTGTCTACCTATTTCACCATCCGGGCAGCGGCGGCGATTATACCTTGAGGGCAATAGCTCGCCCCAACGAAAAAGGGAAAATGCTTGCGCATTTTCCCTTTTGTGTGGAGCGGGAAACGAGTCTCGAACTCGCGACCTCAACCTTGGCAAGGTTGCGCTCTACCAACTGAGCTATTCCCGCATAAACCTTGGAGGCGCGAGCCGGAGTCGAACCGACCTACACGGATTTGCAATCCGGTGCATAACCGCTTTGCTATCGCGCCACGCCCATCTCACGATGGAAACCTACAAACAAAAAAAGCCGCAAGGCTTTTTCGAAGAAACTGGAGCGGGAAACGAGTCTCGAACTCGCGACCTCAACCTTGGCAAGGTTGCGCTCTACCAACTGAGCTATTCCCGCAAAAGCGAGTGCGCATTATATAGCCTTGGCGCGACCTGTCAACGTTTTGGCCCCAATTTTGAAGACCAGCCGGGCGCCCGATCAAGTTTCCTTGTCCTGCTCGACAAGATATGGCCACGCCATGCGCATGTAATACCCCATCGACCATAGCGTCAGCAACGCCGCCAGATAAATGAGCCAGGTACCGATAAGGTGAATATCGGCCGCGCCAATAGGCTTGTGATACAAAAGCAAGGGTATGGCGCTCATTTGGGCGGCTGTTTTGACCTTCCCGATCATCGATACCGCCACGCTCTTGTGTGCACCGATCTGTGCCATCCATTCCCGCAGAGCAGAAATGGTGATTTCCCGGCCGATGATGATGACAGCAATCAGGGCGCCGACGCGGTCCAGGTAAACCAGCATGATCAGAGCCGCCGCCACCATGAGCTTGTCGGCTACCGGGTCGAGAAACGCGCCGAAGGCCGACGTCTCATTCCAGCGACGGGCGAGATAGCCATCGAGCCAATCGGTCCACGCAGCGATGACGAAGACTACGGTGGCTACGAGGTCGCGTCCTCCGGGAATGACCCAGGAATCCGGCACATAGTACAGCCCGACGAGCAGTGGAATCAGGATGATTCGCAGCCAGGTCAGGAAAATGGGTATGTTGATTGGCATCAGTGCAAAGCCGCGTGGATTTTTTCGGCCAATTCCCGACTAATTCCGGGAACCGTTGTCAGTTGGTCGACCCCGGCATCGGTGATTCCCTGCAATCCGCCGAAATGGGCAATCAGCGCCTTGCGCCGCTTGGGGCCGATGCCATCGATATCGTCCAGCCGCGAGGTTTTCCGGGTCTTGCCGCGCTGCATCCGGTGCCCCGACACGGCGAAACGATGCGCTTCGTCACGGAT
>JARKPC010000098.1 GCA_029975435.1 Propionivibrio sp.
GGCGATCAGCTTCTTCAGCGCGGTGATGAATGCGGCCGGGCGTTGTTCGGCCGGCAGGGCGTCGACGTCCTCGCCCATCGCGCGGGCCATCGACTCGTACAGGTGGCCGGGAATCCGGTCGAGGAAGAAGCTGAAATAGGCCACCGAGAGGATCGTCAGGCCCGCGCCGTGCGGCAGTTCCGGGTGGTAGGCGCTGAGCGCGTGCTCCAGCGAGTGCTCGGAGGTGCAGGACGAGATCGATTCGACGAAGCCGGAGAGCATGTTGGCGAAGGCCATCTGCGCCCGAGCTTCCTGGTTCGATCCGTCCTTGACGGCGACCGGCAGCCAGCGCGCGATCGTCTCGATGCTCTTCAGCGCGTAGAGGTCGCCCATCGGCGAGGCGCAGGTGGCGATCACGCCCTCTGCGGCGTGGAAGAAGGCGTCCATGCCCTGATAGGCGGTGAGGTGCTGCGGCACGGAGAGCATCAGCTCGGGGTCCACGATCGACACGAGCGGGAATGTGTGGTCGTTGCCGGAGCCGATCTTCGCGTGGGTGTCCTCCTTGGTGATCACCGTCCTGGGGTCCGCCTCGGTGGCGGTGCCGGCCGTGGTGGTGATGGCGATGATCGGCAGCGCGCCGTTGGTCACGGGCTGGCCCTTGCCGGAGCCGCCGCCGACGTAATCCCAGTAGTCGCCGGGGTTCTTCGCCATCACGGCGATGCTCTTGGCGGAATCGATACTGCTGCCGCCGCCGAGGCCGATGACGAAGTCGCAGCCCGCGCTGCGCGCGAGTTCCGCCGCCTCCATCACGTGGGACTTGATCGGGTTGGGCTGGATCTTGTCGAACACCACGGCCTCGGCGCCGTTCTGCCTGAGCAGCGCGATCAGGCGGTCGAGGTAGCCGTTCTGGCGCATCGACTTGCCGGCGGAGATGACGATCAGCGCCTTCTTGCCGGGCAGCTGGATTTTACCGATCTGGTCGAGAGCGCCGGCGCCGAAGAAAATACGCGAGGGCATGTAGTGGTGAAATTGCATTGTTCGAGTCCTTTCATGAAAAGGCGGAGCGTTCGATCTCCGCCGCGTGCCGATCATGGTAGGCGGCGGGGGCGCCAAAACCAATACACATTTCTGCCTCATGTTTGCCTGTTTCTGCACGATGATGCGCAAAGCGGAAAATCCGGTGCAGAATGTTTGCCTGATCGTTCAATTGGGAGGGGTTTATGCCGGAGTGGAAATCCAACGGGCGCATCGCCGAACTGATTGGCGCGCTCGCCGCTGGCGAAGGGTATTCGCCGTCCTTCCTCGACGCCGTGCAATTCGTCCGCGTCAACGGCGCCAAGCCGCGGGAGCCGATCGTCTACGAGCCGAGCATCATCATCATCGGCCAGGGCCGCAAGCGCGTCTTCCTCGGCGAGCGGACCTACGTCTACGATCCCAACAACTACCTCGTCCTCTCGGTGCCGCTGCCGCTCGAATGCGAAACGGAGGCCACGCCGGAGAAGCCGCTGCTCGGCCTGCGCATCCGCGTCGACCCGGTCGCGCTCGGCGAACTGCTGATGGAGATGGAGGACGGCCGCGCGCCACCGGAGATGGTGTGCGGCCTGTATGCCACGCCGCTGACCGAAGACCTCGACTGCGCCGCCGTGCGCCTGCTCGAAACGCTGCGCTCGCCGATGGATGCGCGCATCCTCGGGCCGGGGCTGGTGCGCGAAATCACCTACCACGTCCTGCGCGGCGAGCAGGGGGACGCGCTGCGCGCCGTCGCCGCCCGGCACAGCCGTTTCGGGCAGATCGCCCGCGTGTTGCGCCGCGTGCATCAGGACTACCACACCGAACTCGACGTCGAATCGCTGGCGCGCGAGGCGAACATGAGCGTGTCGAGCTTCCACCACAACTTCAAGGCCGTGACCTCGACCTCGCCGCTGCAATACCTCAAGAGCATCCGCCTGCACAAGGCGCGGGCGCTGATGCGGCAGGGCGACCACAACGCCAGCACGGCGGCCAACCGTGTCGGCTATTCCAGCCTGTCGCAGTTCAGCCGCGAGTTCAAACGCTTCTTCGGCAACAGCCCGACGGGTGAGGCGGCCGAGGTACGGGGGCGGGAGGTGTAGGCGCCTGCGGCCCTTCCGGCAATGATTGGCGCAGCCATTCGCTGGTCTTTTACATGGAAGACGGTCAGGAATGGCTTTGTGCGAGCGCGCAATAGTGCCTCCTTTTACGTCTCGCGGCGCAAAACGGTCTCCGAAAACAAGGATTGAGCGTAAAGTCGTCGCTGTGACCCGCGGGAGGCTCACGTGACAAGAACGCTCCTACGCTCCTTTTGCAATAAATTCAGTCGTCCGCCAGTGCAATCGCCCCTAAGGGCTTCGCTCCAGCGCATCAGCGCTGGTTTTGTAATTGCCCTGTGCCTGGGTTCATGCGGCGCTATTCCCCCAAGCCCGGAAAATTTCGGCAGACTCGAGGTGCATGAATCGGACGATGGCTCGACACTGGCGTTCGCGAGTGCCAGTGCGTTTGGCGGGGGATGGACCATGCAGACCCGCTACCGTTTGAGAGGACATCGGGACAAGGCTACAAACGCCATCTCGCATGAACTGTACGTCCGAATTTGGTACAACGAAGGGGGTTTGCGTGACTTCGTTACCGCCACAGTCGCTGGAAACCGGGAACTGGCCGTCACCAAGATCGGCAATCAACCGGCCTACGTTGGAAGGCGGTTTGGCGCGCACGAGGAATGGATAGGCATCCCGCTCGATGACGCGTGGCTCAATTCCATCCGGAGTTCGGGATTCGACGTGCGACTCAAGGCGCAGAGCGGTCACGAAATATTGCTCAGCGTTCCGGCCGCCTACGTAACGGCCTATCTCGATTCGGTCAGCACGCTGCGCTAGCAGGGCAAGTGGCAGGACCCCGCCAGCATGCCCGGCCGCAACCCACGTTTCGCCCCTAGCCAGGGGCGGGAGGGCAGGCGCAGGCCACTCCCCGCTCGGTTGCGCTTGATATTGTCTGCATGATCCTCAGCGCCCTCAGCGGAGCACGTTGTTCAGCCCTTGTTATTTCACTGAAACGATTTGCCCGAGGGAGATTCGCCCCTCTTCAAGGTTGCGGCCCTGGTTTTGTGCCATCGCACGGAAGTCTTGCCCCATCAGCAAATGAAATCCAAGCGCAGGAAAACCGTCTCGGCGGATTCTCTCAGCCACGTTGACAAACCATACGCGCGCTTCCGCCGTCGTGTCTTTCCAGTCGGAAATACTGAATCCGGCATCCAGAAGCAGATTGCGCAACTCTTCCGGCGATACAAGAAAACTCGTGTCCGGCGTACGCGCCCACGGAACCGGGTACAGGACAGGCCCGGAAGCGCCGGCAAGGACATCATAGATTGCAAGCGTTCCCCCTGGTTTCAGGACACGGTACATTTCGCTGTAGAACCGACGCTTGTCCGGAATGTTCATTGCCACGTGCTCTGTCCAGACGACATCGAATTGATTGTCCTCAAACGGAAGGTTCGTGGCGTCGCCCTGGTGATAGTCAATCAGCCCATCGAGGCCAACCTTGGCGGTAAGCATCGATGCAACCTGACAATATTCGTCCGTCAAGTCGATACCCGTGACACGACAGCCAAATTCCTTCACGAGGCACCGCGAGGTTCCGCCAATGCCACTCCCAATATCCAGGACGCGATCTGTCGAGCGTAACCCTGCCGCCCGAGCGAGTTCGAGAGTCGCTGCGCGGCCGCGAATATGAAACTCATCGATTGGAGCCAACTCCTCGAGCGAGAGTTGCTGTATATCCGCACCCGCTTGTTCCAAGGCCGCAAGAATGATCTCCGCCAAATCCGAGCGGCCGTAATGGGTTTTTATTGCCTCGTTAACACCAGTTCGCATATTTCCCTCCACGGTTTAGACTCGTCATGCTTGCCAACCTCGTTAGTCTGGGACCCGTTGAAGCGTGGGAAAGTTGCGGCTTGGGCGACGTCGGCTCCGCTCAATCAACTGTCGTTGGTAAACCAAACTGCTTAAGGTCTGCTGAAGGGCCGGGAAGAGCCGATCAGGAGGCTGCGATTGAACGGCCAATATGGCGCGATTTCGCAACCGCCAGGATCGTGCCTCAGCCATCCCCCCCCGCGGAGCGCATGCCTTTGCTGCGGACCGACGAAACTCAGGAGCTACCAATGACCCGGCAGATAACCAAGGACAGAACGCTGTGCATGTCGCTTCGGCTATTCCAGCCTGTCGCGGTTCAGCCGCGAGTTCAAACGCTTCTTCGGCAACAACCCGACGGGCGAGTCGGCGCAGGCGCGCGTCCGGCAAACGTAGCCGCCAGAAGGTTTCGCGCCGGTCGAACGCTCTGTCGCGCTGGCACTGCCCGGGCGTTGTCATGGCGCCTGATCAGCGATGTCAATCGCTTGACCCAGTCCAAAGGGTGACGCAGGATTAGGCAACTGGACACGAGTTGTGGACGGTCATCATTTGGAAATAGATGCTCTTTGCTGGAGGTGTCGACGCCATGAGAAAAGCATTCACCTGTTTGGCGATAGTGGGACTCATAGTGATGAGCGGGTGCCTGCCTAATGCCACCATGTATTACAGACCAACTGTTGACGTTGATAGCACCCATGAAAAGTCGCATTGCGTACCGATTGAAAAATATGTTCATTTCAGAATCAATACTGCGGCGCAGGTTTTGAAAGTCAGGGGATATGGCGATTCGTACTCGTATTCCCATGCCGAGGGGACTGAGGGGCAGTACGTGATCTATGGAAACTGGAAAGAGATCAAATACAAGAACGATGATTTCTATCTCGCCATACCGGGCAGCAATGACAAAATCAAACCCAAAAAAACGTATGGGGAACGGCACAACTACGAAGGCTATTCGATGTTCAACTCGGGAGCGGTTTTTCCGAAACAAGACAGCGATAGCTTCGATGTGGTTTTTCCACCGCTCCTGGTTGATGGTGAAGAAATCGAACTCCCGATTCTTCACGTCAAGAGGACAATCTGGGCGGGTATCAGCCCATTTAACTGCTAGCACGATTTTGCGGAATGATGTGTGGAAATAATGTCCGTTGCAGGTCGGTATTCAGAGTTGCGGCCGGTATGAGCATTGCGTTTGCGTGCACCATTGCCTCGCTGATTCCTTCTCCCGTATTCGCGCTGGATACGGCGAAACTGACCGAGGCCGTCCAGACCGAGGAGGGCGCATTGCAGGCCCGGGTCGGCATGGCCGTGTTCGACGCCAACACCGGAACGGCCTGGCACTACCGGGGAAACGAGCGGTTCCCTTTGAACAGCACGCACAAGGCATTTTCCTGCGCGGCTTTGCTGGCGAAGGTCGATGCGAAGTCCCTGTCTCTGGATCAGTCCGTATCGATTAGCAAGGACATGCTGGTCGCCTATTCTCCGATTACCGAAAAGTCGGTGTCGCCCGAAACCATTACCTTGCGCAGGATTTGTCAGGCCGCGGTGAGCTATAGCGACAACACAGCCGGAAACGTCGTCGTCGAAGCTGTTGGAGGGCCGAGCGGATTCAACGCGTACATGCGGTCCATCGGCGACGGGCTGACCCGGCTCGATCGCATGGAACCCGAACTGAATGAAGGCATGCCGGGCGATGTGCGCGATACCACCACCCCGAATGCCATCGTCGGCAGCCTGAGAAGAATCCTTCTGGGCGACGGGCTGTCGGCCCGATCCCGAACCGAACTGACGCAATGGATGCTGGACGATCAGGTCGCCGGTGCGCTGCTACGCGCGTCGCTGCCGTCGGATTGGAAGATCGCCGACAAGACGGGTGCGGGAGGTTACGGTTCCCGTTCGATCGTCGCGGTGATCTGGCCGCCATCGAAGCAGCCACTGGTGGTCGGCATCTACGTCACGCAAACCAAGGTGTCCATGCAGGTGAGCAATCAAGCGATTGCGAGACTGGGTGCAGTACTGAAGGATGCGCTCGACCGATGACCGACGATACTCAGGAGCAACCAATGAACCGGCAGATAACGAAGGACACCACGCTGTGCATGTCGCTTTCGGCGCGGCCGAGCAACTTCGGCACACGTTTCCACAACTACCTCTACGAAGCGCTTGGCCTCGACTACGTCTACAAGGCATTCACCACCACCGATCTCGCCGCGGCAATCGGTGGGGTGCGCGCCCTCGGCATTCGCGGTTGCGCGATCTCCATGCCGTTCAAGGAAGCGGTGATCCCGATGGTCGATGAACTCGACGCGTCGGCGCAGGCGATCGGTTCGGTCAATACCCTCGTCAACACCGCCGGCCATCTTAGAGCCTACAACACCGACTACATCGCCATCAGCCAACTGTTGCGCGAACACCGCGTTCCTTCCGGCTACTCGTTCGCGTTGCGCGGCAGTGGCGGCATGGCCAAGGCGGTGGCGTGTGCGCTGCGCGACGCCGGTCTTCGCAACGGCACGATCGTGGCGCGCAACGAAACGGCCGGCAAACGATTGGCCGAGCTGTACGGATTTGCCTGGCGTGCGGACATGGGCGGCGCGACTGCCGATCTGCTGATCAACGTCACGCCGGTCGGCATGGCCGGCGGACCCGAGGCGCAGGCGCTGGCTTTCGACGATTCCGCCATCGACGCGGCGCGCGTGATCTTCGACGTCGTCGCCATGCCGCCGGAAACGCCGCTGATCCGCGCCGCCCGCGAGCGCGACAAGCCGGTGATCAGCGGCGCGGAAGTCTTCGCCATCCAGGCCGTCGAGCAGTTCGTACTGTACACCGGGGTTCGGCCGGACGACGCGCTGTTCCGGCGGGCAGCGGCGTTCGCGCGTGTGCCGACATGAATGGCGAAACCCGAACCTGACGTCATACCGGCGAAGGCCGGTATCCAGGATCGGAGAGCAACCGCCGACTGGACCCCGGCCTTCGCCGGGGTGACGAATTCAAGGGTCCAAGAGGTGGTTTCTCAGTTTGTCCCGATCGAACGTCACGCCGATGCCGGGCGCATCCGGGGCGACGGCGCGGCAATCTTCGACCATCAGCGGCCGCGTCGTATAGGCGTCGATCGGGAAACTATGGACTTCGAGCCAGCCGGCGTTCGGTTGCGCGGAAAGCAGGCTGACATGCAACTCCTGCATGCCGTGGGTGCACACCGGAATCCCGTATTTCCGTGACAGTTCGGCAACCTTCAGCCACCCCGTGATGCCGCCGCAGTTGGAGGCGTCGGGCTGGATGTAGGAAAGCCTGGCCTGCTCGAACGCGTAGCCGAACTCGTGGATCGTGTGCAGGTTCTCGCCCATGGCGAGGGGCATCCCCGTTTCATCGGCAATGCGTGCGAAACCGCGATAGTCGTCGGGGAGCGTCGGTTCCTCGAACCAGGTGATGTCGTAAGGCGCAAACGCGCGGGCCGCGCGAATCGCCTGATCGACGCTCATCGAATAGTTGGCGTCGACCATGAAGGTTACCTTGGGGCCGATCAATTCGCGTACCGCCTTCACGCGAGAGATGTCCTCGGCCAGATCGCTGCGCCCGACCTTGATCTTCACCCCGTCGAAACCGCGATCGAGATAACCCTGGATGCTCCGCAACAACCGCTCCTGCGTGAAACCGAGATCGATCCCCCCGCAGTAGGCGCGGGTGCGGTTCGATGCGCCGCCCGCGACCTGCCACAGCGGCTGCCCGAGCGCCTTGCAGCGGATATCCCAGAGCGCGATGTCGATGGCCGAAATGGCGAACGACGCAATCCCGCCGCGTCCCACGTAATGCACGTGCCAGTCCATGAATTCGGACAGGGATTCAATCTTTGCGCCGTCCCGCCCGATCAGCGCCGGCGCCAGGTCGTGGCGGATCATGGCCAGGATGGCATGCCCGCCTTTGCCTCCCGTGTAGGTGTAACCCGTGCCCTGTTGCCCGTCGTTCAGGGCGACGGTCACGGTGACGAGTTCGAAGTGGGTGTGGTCGCCATGCTTCGCGTCCGAGAGCACTTCGGGCAAGGGGACCGCGTACAGGCGGGCTTCAATGCTCTTGATGGTGGTCGGGGTCATCGCTCCTCCTCTAGTATCCACGCCGCCGGTCGACAACGCCCGTCATCGGCCGCCCGGCAGCCTGCGCGCGCAGGTTGGCGGCGATCTGGCGCGCCGCGTCCTCCGGCACCGTGTCCGCTGCGACATGCGGCGTGATGATGACGCGGGGATGCGTCCAGAACGGGTGGCTTTCCGGCAACGGCTCCTCGGCGAACACGTCGAGCAGCGCGAAGCGCAGCCGTCCCGCGTCGAGCCGTGCCAGCAGCGCGGCTTCGTCGATCAGCGAGCCGCGCCCGGCGTTGATCAGCGCCGCGTCGTCGGGCAGCAGCGCGAGCGTTTCGGCATCGAGCAGGTGGCGCGTTTCCGGCGTCGACGGCAGCACGCAGAACAGCACGTCGGTCTGCGGCAGCAACGCGCGCAGTCCGTCGTCGCCGTGCTCGCAGCGGACGTTTTCCACTTGGCGCGGCCTGCGGCTCCAGCCGCTGACGCGATACCCCAGGCGCACCAGATCCTGCGCGACGCGTCCGCCCAACTCGCCGAGGCCGAGCAGTCCGACGCGCACGTCGCGGGCCAGCCGGGTGTCCAGCGGCTTCCACAGCCGGTCCCGCTGCTGCCGGGCGTAGCGGTCCATCTGCCGCTGATAGTGCAGCAGGCCGATCAGGCAATACTCGGTCATCTGCTGCGCCATTCCCGCGTCGGTGAGCCGAACCAGCGCCACATCCTGCGGCACTTCGTTGCGCTGCAGCAACTTGTCCACGCCGGCGCCCATGACGAACACGGTCCGCAAGTTGGGGAAACGGGAGAAAAAACCACTGGGCGGTGCCCAAACGGCGGCGTGTGTCACCGCAGTGGCATCGAGTTCCTGCGGCCAGCAAGCGATAGCCTCTCCGGGAAGCGCGTCCTGCAGCAGGCGCAAATACCGTTCAGGTTGGTCGGGCGTGTAGAGGTAAAGCATGGCGGTCCTTCTGAATCAGGGGGCTGTATGTGTGATCCACAAGGATAACGTATCGGGTGGCGTCGCTCTCTGACAGCCGCGCCGGAGATGCAGCAAATGATATGGAAAGGGCCGGAATCTCCGGCCCTTCGCATCAACCAGTTGCGATGGGTTCAGCGCCTGCGCAACCTAGCGACACCTAACAAGCCCAGGCCAAGAAGCACCAATGTCGAAGGTTCTGGAACTCCGTTGCCTCCACCTCCGGCGACGTCAAAACTGATCGTGCCATTGACGATGGGAATGCCTCCATAGGACAGGGTGTCTATCCCGTAAAGCGACAGTTCATTGGCGCCGACCTGGAACAGCGCCTGCATGCCGCTCGTGAGCAGGTAGTCCAGCTTGCCGCTGGATGTGTCGATAGCCGTGCCTGCCGTATTCAGGCTCAATCCAGGCAGGGGGGCGTAAAAGTTATCCACGCCGGTCGAATTTTGAACCGCTACTACCGTATCGTTGAGATATAGGGCAAATGTATCGTTGACTACCGCTTCGAATGTAAAAGTCAGATTGAAATACCCGCTGGGCAAGTTGAAGTTATAGCGCAGGAACTTTCCCTGAAAGTTCGAAAGATAATTGGTTCCGTCCGACGGTATGGTAAATGAGGCATCCGCAGGCAGCGCCGGCGCCGACGACGGCAAAGCGGAAAGGAATACAGAGGAAGTCGTGACATTGCTGAACAACACATCGTTGATGTCAAACGATAGGGTGGCCGCCGACACAACGTTGGGTGACAGCAGAGATGCCGACATCAGCGCTATTGGTATGAAGCTGTTGTGTTTAGGCATGTTGTTCTCCCGAAATCACCGATGAAATTGCTTGGGGATCGAAGAAAATTCCCCAGCGTTGACGCAAGCATCAGTTATACCCATCGCCAGTGTGGGTATTTATTTTTGTAATCAATTCAGCGTGTTGCGTTCTTGACGAGTGGATTTTCGGGTTCCTGCCGGTGGTTTTCATGGCGTCGGTGTAAAAGCGGTCGACACCCGGAGTGCGGCTGCTGCTCTTGCAGTTGCCCTCCGGCGTATTTCGCGTAGGGCGAAGGAGGCGAGTTCGAGACAGGCCATGCACCCGGCGCGCGGACGAGTGCCTCCGGCAGGCGGGGCGCGGACGCTCGGTCTATCCTCCTCGCAATTTTTAGGATTGATCGGATGTCTTGAAAGGATAATTGGATCGGGAAACGCTGCTCTTACATGGGCGACGAGGAATCGTTGTCGCCGGGGCGCTCCTGGATGACGGGGTCTGGTGTGACCTCGCGCTGCTGTTCCTTGCAGGCGAATTTCCTTACGGCGTCAGAAAGCGTGTCCTCAACGACGGGTTCCCATGGACGTTTTCCCGCGTACTGGGCCGGGATGATGTTTCCGCTCCCCATATTGCCGGCGTAGAAGAGAGTGTGAAGTCGCTGTGTTTTGTCGGTACTGCAGTCGTAGCTGTCGTTTGACTTCATTGACCAGTAATTTCTGCCGTGAAGGGAATCCGGTTTCCGCAGGTCGTACAACACCCACATTTTCACGACATCCCCAACTTTGCGGATCGAGGCGGGGTTTGCGTAAACCGTGGCCTCCTCGTTTGATTCGATTTCCACCCAGTCCGCCCATGCACTCGCACTTGCCATTGCCAACATAACCGCCCACAACGTCTTTTGCACAGCCACTCCCTGTTGCCCAAGTCTGATCGCGTTACGTCAGTCTAGTGGTTTGCTTGACTCGACTTCAAGGAGAACTTTGTCAACGACGTAAACTCGGCGTCCTCTGTCAACTCACTTCCGTCGCTGATACCGATTTGCTTTCAGTGTCACGGTGAACAATACTGAACTTGCCAGCATGATTTGGCACTCTCTTTATCGGTCATCGCTGGTTAAATCCGGAACAAGAACAAAGGGCTTAATCATGACCACGTTAACTCTCGAATTGACAAACAACGAAGTTTTCTCGATTTTGCAGGTGCTTGGCAAACAACCCTACGAACAGACTGCAGGTTTGATCACCAAAATCGAATCGCAACGCAGTGCCGCCAATGACGAGGTTCTGTCGGAAGAAATCGATTATGAGGAGTTGTTCATGAAGCCTGTCTAGGCTTCCGATGGGACTCTCGTTTCGGCCGCCAGGCCGCTGAAGTCGATTCGCCATCAGGCGAACTGTGTCAAAAATTCCAAGGTTGCCGTCGTAATTCCCCGTTGCTGGTGATTGCTGTTGCGAAACCGTCGAATGGCGGGCATCGCGCGGCGGGTGCCTCGGTTACATGCTTTCAACGGCCGTTCAGGCCAAACTTCTGTCTCATCTCTTCCAGCATCTACCGCTGGCCTCGGAATGACCCGCCGGTCATTCGCGTGGGTTGATTTTCCTTGCGTCGAACGACCGGAGTTGGCCGATCGCGGCCTAATTGGCGACAGGCGCCTGGCGCTCAGTCGGGATTAGGACATTTCCGACCATTCCGACCACAACTTGCCGCCGGTCGCCCAATTATTGCGTTCGACATCGATCAGGATGATGTCGACGGCGTTGGGCTCGCAGCCGAGCACGCGGCAGGTTTCCCGGGTGATGGCTTCAACCAGTTCGCGTTTTTGTTCCTGGCTGCGGCCGGCGAAGAGTTCGATGTGCATGGTAGGCATGTCTGAGGCTCCTTATTCGTGGATGACGGCGAATTCGGCCAGCGCGGCGCGTTCCGAGCGCAGGGTGTTTTCCGGTACGGTCGGATCGGCATAGCCCAGGGCGATGCCGCTGACCAGGCGTTCGTTCTCCGGCCAGCCGACGGCTTGAGCGATCGTCGATTCGTAATGAACCCAGAAGCCCTGCGGGCAGGTGTCCAGCCCCTTGGCTTTGGCGGCGAGCATCAGCGACTGCATGAACATGCCGGTGTCCAGCCAGCTGCCGCAGCCGAGCGCCTTGTCCACGGTGACGAAGATCCCGACCGGTGCACCGAAGAATTCGAAATTGCGCCGGCGCTGGGCGTGCATGGCCGCCGTGTCGCCCTTGCCGATGCCCATCAGGCTGTACATGGCTTTGCCCAGGTTGCGCTTGCGCGACAGATAGGGCTCGCCGTCCAGGTTGGGGTAGATGACGGAATCGCTTCGGCCCGGCTCCGCGTCGTACGCGGCGCACACGGCTTGCACGACGCGGCCCAACGCCGCACCGGTGAGAACATGCACGCGCCACGGCTGGGTATTGGTGCCGGACGGCGAGCGAGAGGCGAGGCTGAGGATTTCCTCGATGAGGGCGCGGTCGACCGGCTTCGTCAAGTAGCCGCGCGTCGAGCGGCGTGCGTTGATGAGCTGGCTGAAGGCTTGCCAGGCGGCGGGGTCGTGTGGTGCGGACATTGCTGCGGGTACTCCGTATCGGTGAAAACCGGCATTTTACCGGCTTGCGATGTCAGCAGATGTCCACCTGGTAGCGGAAGGTGTCGGCCGCGCCATGCGAGCGGCGCCATTCGAGCGGCTTGCGGTCGAAGCCGAGGGCGAGGCGTTCGATGACGACCACGGGCTTGCCTTCCGCGATCCCGAGCCGTCGCGCGACCTCGGCATCCGCCGAGTCTACCGTCAGGGTTTCCTTGGCGGAGGCAATCACCTGGCCGCAGCGCGTTTCGTAGAACGGGTAGAGCAGGTTGTCGAAATCTTCGATGGGGATATCCAGCAGGGCGGCGAAGCGGCTGTTTGGCAGCCAGATTTCCTCCGCGAGCACGATGTGGCCGTCGATCAGGCGCAGCCGCTCGAGCCGGATGGCCTTGCCCTTGGCCGAGAGGCCCAGCGCGGCGGCGACGTATTCCGGCGGCGATTCGAGCGTGCGCGCCAGGACGCGTCCCTCGGGGATCTTGCGGCCGCCCTCGCTCGTCAGGTGACGGAAGAAGCGGAACAGCGAGGCGTCGAAGCTGGGGCGGCGGATGAAGGTGCCTCGCCCCTGGTTGCGCTCCAGGAGTCCTTCCGCGACGAGGACGTCGACCGCCTTGCGCACCGTTCCGATGGCCACGCCGTAGGTCTTGGTCAGTTCGGCCTCGGTGGGGATCGGCTGGTCGGGGCGCCATTCGCCGGTGGTGATCTTTTCCACCATTTCGTCGCGCAGCCGCTGATAGAGGGGAAGGCGCTCGTCGTGCGCCAGCTTGCCGGAATTCATACAACCATCCAGATGACCAGGAGGGTGACAACTCTATCCGCATGAGGCGGATAAGTCCATGCCGCAGGGGGTGTCGCAATGGGTTGACATCGGCGCGCGAGGTCAATACGATGTTTCATACAGTCATACATATGTGTATATGAATTGTCGTTGCTGCCGGCGTGCTTCCGACGGTGACGGGCGGGAACAAAAAAACAAAAAACCGCATTTGCTTCTTGGTGGTAAAACAGGTTGATTTCGTGGTGGTCATGATGAGATCAACCATCCGTGCGTGCATCTCTACAACAGGGGAATGGTCATGATGAGTTTGATCGTCGTAACCGCGATCGTCGTTTCGATCGCGCTGGGCTACAAGACGAAGATAAATACCGGGTTTTTTGCGATTGCCTTTGCCTACATCATCGGGTGTTTCGTCCTCGATCTGAAGGCGCCGGACGTGGTAAAGATGTGGCCGATCAGCATCTTCTTCGTCATCTTTGCCGTCTCGCTGTTCTACAACTTCGCGCTGGTCAATGGCACTCTGGAGAAGCTGGCCGGGCATCTGATGTACGGTTGCCGCAAGTTCCCGCACATGCTCCCGTTCGCCGTGTTCCTGGCGGCGACGCTGATTGCCGGAATGGGCGCCGGCTTTTACACGGTGCTGGCGTTCATGGCGCCGATCACGCTGCTGCTGTGCGACAAGACGGGCATGGGCAAGATGATCGGAGCGATGGCGGTCAACTACGGCGCGCTGGCCGGGGCGAATTTCATGGCCAGCCAGAGCGGTCTCATCTTCCGCGGGTTGATGCAGAGCGCGGGCGTTTCTGCGGATGCCGCGTTCGTCCATTCGATCGGCATCTTCGCCAGCACGATGGTCATTCCGTTCCTGGTTCTCGGCGTGCTGGTGTTCTTCACCGATCACAGGAAGACCATGGGCAACAGCGTTTCCCTCTCCGAGCGCCCGGAGCCGTTCGACAAGAACCAGAAGACGACACTGGTGCTGATTGCCCTGATGATGGGCATCGTGCTTGCCGCGCCGCTGCTGCACCTGGCCATCCCGGACAACACGACCATCACTTTCATCAACTCCAAGATGGATATCGGCCTGGTGGCCAGCATCTTCGCGGTCATCGCCCTGCTCATGAAGCTGGGTGACGAGAAGAAAGTCGTGGCCATGGTGCCGTGGGGCACGCTGATCATGATCTGTGGCGTCGGGATGCTCATCTCCGTGGCCATCAAGGCAGGAACGATCAAGCTGCTGGCGTCCTGGATCGGAACCAGCCTGCCGGGTTATCTGGTTCCGCTGGCCATGTGCGTGGTCGCCGCGATCATGTCGCTGTTCTCCAGTACCCTGGGTGTCGTCACGCCGGCCTTGTTTCCTCTGGTTCCGGCGCTCGCCGCATCAAGCGGCTTCGATCCGATGCTGCTGTTCATCTGCATCGTCGTCGGGGCGCAGGCTTCGGCCATTTCGCCGTTCTCTTCGGGAGGCAGCCTGGTGCTCGGCTCCTGCGCAACCGATGAAGGGCGCAATGAACTCTTCCCGAAACTTCTGTTCCGTGCGGTCCCCATCGGTTTTGCCGCGGCGTTGCTGTTGACCGGCGTGCAAACCTTCATCCTGTAGGACACGAACCATGAATGAAACGGAAAAATTGCTGCAGGGTGTCATCGATATCCACATCCACACCAATCCGGATGTGCGCGTGCGGCGCCTCTCCGATCTCCAACTCGCCGCCGAGGCGCGGCGGGTCGGCGCGCGGGCCATCGTCATCAAGTCGCATCTGGTCACGACCATGGATCGCGCCACGATCGCTCGCGAAGCGGTTCCCGGTATCGACGTCTTTGGCGGCATCGTCCTCAATCCGCACGTCGGCGGGCTGAACGCCATCGCCGTCGAGACGGCGATCAAGCTCGGCGCGAAGTTCGTCTGGCTGCCCACCTCGTTTTCGGCCAACGAAAGGAAACGCCAGGGCAAGAGCGACGGCGTCGATATCGTCGCCGATGGCAAGGTGGTCCCGGCGCTGGTCCCGATTCTCAGGATGATTGCCGAGGCGGATATCGCCCTCGGTACCGGGCACGGAACACCGGCTGAAACGCTGGTCGTCGTCGAAGAAGCGCGGAGGCTGGGCGTCGGCAGGATCGTGGTCAACCATCCCGAGTGGGCCACGATCGATATGTCGATCGACGACCAGAAGCGCCTCGCCGAGTTCGACGTGTTCTTCGAGCGCTGCTACGCGCGCAACGTCAGCGGCGCGTACGACAAGAACTTCCGCCGCAACCTTGAGGCCATGGAGGCGCTCGGATTCGAGTCGACGATCGTGGCCACCGACGGTGGCCAGGTCGAGAACCCGATGTGGAGCGAGGCGCTGGCGGAGTACGTCGGTTTTCTGTTGCAGGCCGGGGTTCCGCAGGCGGCCGTCGACCGGATGACCAAGGTCAATCCGGCAACGGTGCTCGGGCTTTAGGCTCTACGGTGTGCGGACATGGCCGTCGCCCTGGGCGACGACCGGAACCCGTGCACTCGAGGTGCCGTCTGAGTTCCGGTTTTGCCGGGACGACGATACCTGGACACGCGTCCCTTGATTCACCTGGCAAGCATGTGCCGTCGAAGACGAGCGCGACCTGATCCTTGTCTTGTGTCTGGAGAAACGTCGACAAATCGTCAACGTTCTAGGCTGGATTTTTCAATACTGCTATTATCGTGACACGGGGGGCTTGTTTGCGGAAACAGGTCCAAGGGATACCAGAACCGAATTGGAGCGAATATGAACGTCAGGGAAATACTCGAGCTAAAAGATACCACCTTATTTACGGTTAGCCCGAATGCGCCGATCGCAGAGGCGATTTGTCTCATGGATGACAATGATGTCGGCGCCGTGGTGGTTATCGACGGCGGTGAAGTTGTCGGCATGCTGACGTTCCGTGAAGTCATTGCGATCCTGGCCCGGCGACTCAAGGAGCGCTATACGGGTCCGACGCCGCCGATTCTCGAGATCTTCGTGCACGAGGCGATGTTCCGCAATCCACCGATGGCGACACCCGACATGGACGTCGATGAACTGCGCCGGCTGATGCTCGACAACAAGGCGCGCTACGTCCCGGTCATGGATGGCAAGACCGTGATCTGTGTCATCTCGCTGCGCGATATCGCCAAGGCGGTTCTGGAAGAAAGAACCCTGGAAAACAGGGTTCTGAAGGCTTATATCAAGGACTGGCCGGAAAAGGAGTCCTGATCCGGAAGGCGCAGGGACTGCGCCTTTTTTTTCGGGGAAGACGGCTGGATCGAGCCCGGCCTAGTCGGCTTTTGGCATGACGCAGGTGTCCGGCCACTCAATTTGCATCTCGTTATCCTTGGCAAAGTTGATAACGAAGTTCCACATGGCGGGGTTGGAGTCCTTGAGCGACCCGTCGACATACACGGCCTTGCCCAACTCGTGACTAATGGGCATGACCTTCTTTGAATACTGAAGCTTGCCCTTGTCGAACAGGGAAAGCGCGCCGCACAGACGATGGTCCCAGTCGCTGGGCCTGAACGGCTTGCCTGATGGCGTTCGTCCGATGATGATGAAACAGCCGGATTCGAGAGTTTTCATGGGTGTCATTTCAAGGATTGGTGACAATACGCCGATCCTGATTCAGCCAGAAACCGCCGCGATCACATATGCATATTGGTCTGACCGGTGCTTGCTGGCGATGACCTCGGAAAGGCCGTCAATTCAATCCGCGGAATTTTACCCTTTTCGCGACCAAGTCGGAATCGGCAAGAAGCACTCTGGCAGGAAGCGCTGAAAAAACACAGCGGAGTTGCGCGTTTGCCTTCAATGCGAGGGCGCATCCGCGGACACCAGCGCGTCGACCTTCGCCGCGCAGATGAAATCGTTCTCCGACAATCCGCCGATGGCGTGGGTCGAGTAGCGCACGCGGCATTGCCTGTAGCCGACTTCGAGATCGGGATGATGGTCTTCCCGGTGCGAAATCCAGGCCGTGGCATTCACGAAGGCCATCGTCTCGTAGTAGTTCTTGAAGCGGTAGGTTTTGACCAGTTCGTTGCTCGAGAGCTCCCAACCGTTGAGGGTCTTCAGCAAGGTCTCCGCTTCCGCCGGCGTCAATGGCGCAACGCCGCCTTCGCAGGGTTTGCAGTGTTTGGTGGTGAGATCGCAGACCGGTGTGCTCATGTTCGTTCTCCTGTTGGTCTGCGTTTGATTGCAGAACGGCAGGACAGTTCGGGCGTTCGGTGCGCGCAACCGATCAGAGGGTTGTTTTTCCGATGATCTCGGCCAAGGCGGTGCGCAATTCGGCAACCTCCTGTTCGAGACGCGCGATGCGTTCCTCGAGCGCGGAGTCTCCCGTGCTTGTAGGTGCTTCGGCCGCCGGCAGGCCGGCTTCGCCGCACAGCAGGTGCGCCCAGCGGTGTTCGCGCGATCCCGGTTGTTTTGGCAGCTTGACGGTCAACGCGCCGCTGCTGCGTGCGGCGAGTTCTTCCAGGTAGCCTTCGACGGTTGATGCGTCCTCGAAGCGGTACAGGCGCTCGCAGTTGGCACGCAGTTCGCTGACCGTCTGCGGGCCGCGCAACGCCAGGATGGCGAGCAGGCATACGCTGGCCTGCGGCAGGCCGTAGACCTTGCCGAAGTTCTGCGTGTAGCGCAGCACCCGGCCGGAGGCGCCGTAGTTTTCCAGCACCAGCGAGCGGCTGCGCAGTTCCTCCAGTGCCGCCTGGATTTCGGCATCGGTCAGGTTCATCACCGGATCGCGGGAGGTCTTCTGATTGCAGCCCGAGGACAGGCTGTTCAGCGTCAGCGGGTAGGTGTCCGGAACGGTCTTTTCCTTTTCGACAAGGACGCCGAGAATGCGGGCTTCGACGGCAGTGAGCAGGGGCAGGGCGGTCGGGGTCATCTTTTTCTCCTTCAGCGAATCAGCAGCGACAGCAGCAAGGGTAGCAGAACCGCCGTCAATACTCCGTTGAGCCCCATGCCGAGCGCCGAGAACGCGCCCATTTCCTCGCTGACCATGAAGGCGCGGGCGGTGCCGAGACCGTGTGCCGTCAGACCGACGGCGAAGCCCTGCATGGCGTGGTTGCGGATGCGCAGCAGGCGGAAGAATGCCGGAAAGCCCATCGCGCCGAGGATGCCGGTGAGGATCACCAGCACCGCCGTCAGCGACGGGATACCGCCGATCTGTTCGGCGACGCCCATGGCGATCGGCGTGGTCACCGATTTCGGCCCGAGCGAGAAGATCGTCTCGGGCGAAGCGCCGAACAGCCAGGCCAGCCCCATCGCCGAGAAGGCGGCGGTCGCCGAGCCGGCGAACAGCGCGACGACGAGCGGCAGCGCCATCTGGCGCAGCCGCCTCCAGTAGGCATGCAGCGGCACCGCCAGCGCCACGGTGGCCGGTCCGAGCAGGAAATGAATGAATTGCGCCCCGTCGAAATAACGCTGGTACGGCGTGCCGGTGGCCCACAGCAGCAGCGAGAGCAACACGATGGCGATCAATACCGGGTTGCACAGCGGCTTCTGCCCGCTGCGCTTGAACAGCCAAACCCCGGCGAGGTAGGCCAGGAGCGTCACGCTCAACCCGAGCAGCGGCGAGGCCGTGAGCTGCGTCCACAATTCGGCGGGCGGCATCGGCTTCATGTATGCTCTCCCGGCGCGTGATCTGCTCCCTTGGGAAGCATCGCCTTGATGACCCAGGCTGTGACGGCCATCCCGGCAAACGTGCTGATAACCAGCGCCGCCGCGATCGGTAGCCACTCGCTCGCCACGCGCTGCAGATGCACCATCACGCCGACCCCGGCGGGGACGAAAAACAGCGACATGTGCTGCAGGAAGGAACCGACGTGCTCCCGCGTTTCGTGGCTGACGTGGCCGCGTGCGAGGAGGGTCAGGAAAAGCAGGGTCATGCCGACGACCGGCCCGGGAACCGGCAGGCCGAGCAGACGCACGAACAGTTCGCCGCCCAGTTGATAGAGCAGCAATAGGGTCAGGGTGTTGAGCATGGGGGATGGTGCGAGGGGAAGCGGGGCCGTAAGACTACCGGAAAAGAAGGGGGCATGCCAGGACGGGGCGGATAAGGGAAGTGCCGGATGCGGCAAAGAGAAGCGGAAGATCGATGCCAAATCAACACAGTATTTGATATGGCTGGTGAGACAAGTACTTTACCGGCAGAATTGGGTAGCTAGTCGCCGGTTAGGCCATGTAAACGCTAACATCCGAAAAGGATCAACGGCCATGCCATTCGTTTCTGCTGATTGAAGGTACTGGCTGGAATTTCGTCTTGCGGAGTCTTCATGAAATATTCGAAAGCATCACTGGGTCGTGTGTTTGTCGTCCGACTGGAGGATGGCGACATCGTTCACGAGTGTCTGGAGCGCTTGGCTCGCGAGCAGGCTATCCGCGCGGCTGGGTTGATCGTTCTCGGCGATGCCGATGCGGGAAGCCGCTTGGTTGCGGGGACGGAGGCGGGGCGGGCCGAACCGCTGGAATTCGTCGAGCGGGTGCTCGACGAGGCGCACGAGGTGGCCGGCGTCGGGACGATCTTTCCCGACGAGGCAGGCAACCCGATCGCGCATGTTCATCTGGCGTGTGGTCGCAAGGATTCGCTCGTCGTTGGGTGCATCCGTCCGGGCGTGAAAGTCTGGCACGTGATGGAGGTCCTCGTCGTCGAATTGGTCGACTGCACGGCGGTTCGCCGATTCGAGGCCGGGTTGCCTGGATTCAGACTACTCAATCCGTGATCGCCGGTTGTCCAAAGCGTCCTTGAGATTCATTTGCCTAAACCCCGAGAAAACGCCTGCAAGGTGAAGTGCGGGCGGGTCTGATTGCGCTATCATCACGGTGAAATGACGGGGTGGGCTATCCGCCCCTTTTTCTTGCCGCCGCGCGATGGGCGATACTTTTGAATTACCTCATGCCGTGATACGTACATCGCAGGCTGTCCGAAAACCACGATGAAATCCGACATTCGTTTGAACGGTACCCTGGCTTGCCTGATCGGCGTACAGGTTTGCCTCAATGGGTCCATGGCCGGCCTGCGCATGGCCGCGCCCTTGCTTTCCCTGCGGCTGGGCTACAGCACTGCGGCTGTGGGCATCCTGCTGGCACTGTTCGCGTTCATCCAGTTGTTCCTGGCCATTCCCGCCGGTCGTTATGCGGACCGGCATAATCTCAGGCGCCCCATCGGTTTCTGTACGGGAGTGTCCGTTCTCGGGGTCGGGCTGGTGGCAGTCTGGCCGACGTTTCCCATGCTGTGCGCGGCGGCCTTGCTTACGGGCGGCGCCAACGGCGTTTCGGTCATCACACTGCAACGGCACGCGGGCCGGCTGGCCAATGATCCGGTCCAGCTCAAGCAGGTGTTCAGCTGGCTGGCCATCGCGCCGTCGATCGCCAATTTTGTCGGGCCGTTCCTCGCCGGGTTGGCGATCGACCATGCCGGTTTCCGTGCCTGTTTCGCCACCATGGCGGCACTGGCGCTGCTCTCGTGGTTGCTCGTCCGCAATTCTACTGAAGCCCCCAAGGCCAAGCGTCCGGACGAGGCGGAACGGACGAGTTCCTGGGACTTGCTGGCCGAGCCGCGTATGCGGCAGCTGCTATTGGTCAATTGGCTGTTGACGTCGTGCTGGGACGTTCATACCTTTGTGTTGCCGATCCTCGGGTACGAGCGGGGGATCAGTGCATCGGTCATCGGGGTGATTCTCGGTGCCTTTGCCATCGCGGCCACGGTGGTTCGGCTGTTCATCCCGGCCATTGCCGCCCGATTGCGGGAATGGGCGGTGATCACGGCGGCCATGGTGAGCACGGCGGTGCTTTACGCCATCTATCCCCTGCTGCAATCGCCGCTGGCGATGGGCCTGTGTTCCGTCCTGCTCGGGTTGTCGCTGGGGTCCGTGCAGCCGATGGTCATGAGTGCCCTGCACCAGATTACGCCACCGCACCGCCAGGGCGAGGCGCTCGGCCTGCGCCTGATGTCGATCAACGTGTCCAGCATCCTGATGCCCATGGTCTTCGGAACGGTCGGTGCGGCGATCGGGGTGGCCAGCGTTTTCTGGGCGGTGGGGGCCTCGGTGGCGTGCGGGACTCGTGCGGCGTGGAAGCTCAAGGCTTGGACGACACGCGACTCCTGTTGAACTCTATTTCGATTTTTCGAGATAGGGAAAGAAATCGCGATCTGCGCCGAGCAAGTGCCGGGCGATCAGTTCGTGGGCCATGAATTGGAACAACTCGCCGGAAGTCAGTCGCCCCGAGTGGAAGTGTTCGGCAAGACTCGTGGCATCGGCAATGAGTCGGCGATGGATCGCTGCGTGTTCGGCAGCATCAGGAAAACCCGTAGCGTTCAGGATCGTTTCTTCATCGTTGAAATGCTGGACGATGTCCCGCATTACCGTGTCGATCAGGTTGCCCAACTGTTCGGCCGGGGTGCCCGCGAGAATGGATCCGAGCAGGGCGTTGGCGGTTGCAAACAGGGCGCGGTGTTGCTCATCGATGAGTGGATTGCCGCATCGGTAGGCCGGTCTCCAGGTGAGGTGCAAGAACATCGAGGGAGACTTCTCGCGTTCCTCGCCCCATTCGGGCTGTGACGGCGCGAAGCGGATTGCATTTCGTCCGGACTCCTTGGCATCGTACATGGCAGTATCGGCCCGTTTGATGACATCTTCCTGATGCACCGTGTGGTCGCGGAACAGCGTCACGCCGATGCTCGCCGTGCAACGATGTTCGATGTCGGCCGAAGGCTTCCCGCGGCGTTTGATGGTCAGCCGATAGGGTGCGGACAGCGAGGCGCGGATTTTTTCCGCTATGTTCTCCGACTGCGAGGCCGATTCGTCTCTGTCCGTGCTCAACTCGGCGAGCATGATCACGAATTCATCGCCGCCGAAACGCGCCACCGTATCCAAGTCCCGCACGCAGGCTTTCAGCCGATGTGCCACCTCGACCAGCAGCATGTCGCCGGCGGCGTGGCCGTGCGCGTCGTTGAGCGGCTTGAAGTTGTCCAGATCGAGAAGCATCAGCGCGCCGAAGTATCCACTGCGCTTGCCAGCGGCCAGGGCCTGGCCCAGGCGATCGTTGAGCAGGCGACGGTTGGGCAGGCCGGTGAGTTGGTCGTGAAAGGCGAGCACGCGGATCTGCTCTTCCATCAGCTTGCGTTCCGTGATGTCCCGCCACACGCAGTAGATCACCTGCCTGCCATTGAGTTCGATGCTCGAAAGCGTGACCTCGGCAACGAACTCTGATCCGTTGGCCTTGGTGTGCGTCCACTCGAAGCGATGGAGTCCCTTGGCCTTGGCTACCTTCATCATCCGCTCGGCCTTGGCGAACGACGTTTGCCCATCGGGCTGCCGGGCCGGGGACAGCCTGGACGGATGGACGTTCATCAGCGCTTCCCGGTCGGCGTATCCAAGCGTGCGAACGGCCGCGTCATTGCACTCGACGAAATGATTATTCTCGATGATCCAGGTCGGGTCAGGCGACAACTCGAAGAGTTGCTTGAACCAGCTGTTGTCGGCGTCGAGGGGAGGGCGGGGCATTTGGCTACTCCGTTGATATCGTCGGATGATGCCATCACGGAGAGCCGGAATCAATTTGGAATAAACGGGCTTCTGCCGACGTTGCGTTGATTTTTGCAGATCGATCGAGAGCTTTCCCTTCGTAACGGGGCTACACGCCATCGACTCCGCACAGGGCGAGAATTGCCCGCAGGCCGGGGCTGAGATGTTTGTCGCGATGCAGGACGACCTGGAACTGCCGTTCCAGGTCCAGGAACGGCGCGGCCACCGGTGACAGCCAGCCGGCCTGGAATGCGTCGCGCAGTTCCAGTGTGGACAGGCAGCCGAGGCCCAGACCATTGCGCACGCACTGCCGAATGGCTTCCGGTTGCTCCAGTTCGAAGGCGATCGTGCAGGGTAGCGCTGCGCTGGCCAGCGCGCGGTCGAACACTTCGCGCGTGCCGGAACCCTTTTCGCGCAGAATCCACGACACGGTTTTTAGATCGTCGTGTGCCGCAATCCCGCCGGCCAGGCGATGGTCCGGGCGGGTGAAGACGCTGAGCCGGTCCTGGTGCCAGACGAAGCGTCGCAGCCGCTCATCCTGCACCGGTCCTTCGACGAATCCCAGGTCAATGCGATAGTTCAACAGGTCGGCAACGACCTGCTCGGTGTTCTTCAGTGCGAGGCGCACCTGGCCGTGCGGGTGCCGGCGGCCCAGTTCGGCGAGCAGGGGCGGCAGCAGGTGATTGCCGATGGTCAGGCTGGCGCCGAGGTGCAGGTCGAAGGCGAGATCGCCGCTTTGCGTGGCGGCCTCGATTTCGCGGATACGGTCGAGCACGTCGAGTGCCTTCGGCAACAACTGCCTCCCGGCCTCGTTGAGCAGCAGTTGCCGGCCGATGCGGTCGAACAGGGATGTTCCCAGTTGCTGCTCGAGTTCGGAGAGCGCCGTGCTGGCCGCCGATTGGGTCATGGCGATGGCTTCGGCCGCGCGCGTGACGTGCCCGTGGCTGGCGATGGTGGAAAAAATTTCCAGTTGGCGCAGGGTAATTTTCATCTACATAATCAATCAAAATGATTTAAATAATCTGTTTTACAGATTGTATAGCCTGCCGTTACTGTTCGCCATGTCTATCGAGGAAAGTCTGGCATGGTCAAGAACAACGGCGTTTTTTCCGGGGTGCTGCTGGTTGTCGCCATCGCGGCAGCGGCTTGGGGATTCATTCAGTGGGAAGGACTGCGGCAGTACGGGGTCAGCTCCCTGACGCTGGCCATCCTGATTGGTGCCGTGCTGGGGAATATCGCGCCGACGCTGGGCAAGGGGCGTTTTCGCCCTGGACTGGTCTTCGCGCAGCGCCGGTTCCTGCGGGCGGGGGTGGCGCTTTACGGATTCAACCTGAGCGTGCAGCAGATCGTCCAGGTGGGCAGCACGGGAATACTGGTGGATCTGGTCATGGTCACGTCCACGCTGCTGGTCGGCTGGACCCTGGGACGCCGACTGCTCGGAATGGATCGCGAAACGGTCCTGCTGGCTTCCGCCGGCAGTGCCATCTGCGGGGCGGCGGCGGTGGTGGCGACGGTGCCGATGCTGCCTTCCGACCGTGGCGCGGTGGCGGAAAAGAGTGCCGTGGCCGTGGCAACGGTGGTCCTGTTCGGCACGCTGGCAATGCTCCTCTATCCTGCGATCCACATCTGGGTGGGCGACGGGATCTTCGATTTCGGCGTCTATGTCGGGTCGACGGTGCATGAAGTGGCGCAGGTCGTGGCCATCGGCAGCTCGATTGGCGAGGATGTCGCCGGCAGCGCGGTGATCGTCAAGATGATCCGGGTGATGCTGCTGGTGCCGTTCCTGATCACGGTCGGACTGTTTTTCGGGGATCGGGGAACTTCCGGAGAAAAGCGTTCCGTGCCGATTCCATGGTTCGCCGTGATGTTCGTCGTGCTGGCCGGCGTGAATTCCTTGCACATACTCCCGGTTCCTGTGGTCGATGCGTTGCGTCTCGCCGGAGTTCTGCTGCTCACGGTGGCCATGGCTTCGCTGGGGATTGATACCAATCTGGCGCGCATGGGCCAGGCTGGCGTGAAGCCGCTGCTGCTCGGTGCCGGATTGTTCGTCCATCTCGTATTCACCGGAGGCCTGGTTAACTGGCTTGCCGCCTGACGACAAGCTGGCTGCGCAGGTATCATGTCGCCATGATCCATGGCGTCAAACGGAGAATGATACATGCGGCTGTTGCTTGTCGAAGATGACCCGATGATCGGCGCTGGCGTCCAGCGCGGCCTGAAGCAGGAAGGCCATACCGTCGATTGGGTGCGCGACGGCGCGGCAGCCGAGCTGGCGATAGCCGACGGCGTGTACGAACTGATCCTGCTCGACCTGGGTTTGCCGCGCAAGAGTGGGCTGGAGTTGCTGGGGAACCTGCGCCGAAAAGGGGTGGCGACACCGGTGCTGGTGATCACGGCGCGGGATTCGGTGGCTGACCGGGTCAAGGGCCTCGATGCCGGCGCCGACGATTATCTGGTCAAGCCGTTCGATCTCGACGAGCTTTCGGCACGCATCCGGGCCCTGACGCGCCGGCAGGGGGGGCGCGCCTCGCCCGTCATCGAGGTCGGGCCGCTCGCGCTCGATCCGGCGAAGCACGTGGTGACACTCGGCGGTTCGCCGATTGCCCTGTCCAAGCGTGAGTTCGCGCTTCTGCATGCCTTGATGAAGCAGCCCGGCATGCCTCTGTCCCGCGCCCAGATCGAGGAGAGTCTTTACGGCTGGGACGAGGAAATCGAAAGCAACGCCGTCGAGGTGTACATCCATTCCCTGCGCCGAAAGCTGGGTGCGGACAGGATTCGCAATGTTCGCGGCGTTGGTTACATGGTTCCTTCCGAATCATGACTTCCATCCGCCGCAATCTCCTCCTGGCCCTGCTGGGCACCCTGTGCTTCGCCATGCTGCTGGGCGGCTGGGCGACCTACCAGGCAGCGCGCGACGAGGCGGGCGCGTTGTTCGACTACCATCTGGAGCAGATTGCCCTGTCGCTACGGGATCAACGGTTCCAGGGGTCTGCCGAAGCGCTGGCCAGCGACGAAAGCCTGGATTACGTGATCCGGGTGTGGGATCAGAACGGTCTTACGGTTTTCTTTTCCCGGCCGCACGACACTTTGCCCGAACTGACCCGGCTAGGGTTTTCAACGACTGAAACGGATGAAGGCGCCTGGCGTTTGTACACCATCCAGTATCACGGCCAGACGATTGCCGTGGCGCAACCGATGCGGGTGCGCGACCAGCTTGCCGCAAGGGCCGCCTGGCGCACGCTGATGCCTTTCTTTGTGCTCCTGCCGGTACTCGGCTTGCTCATCTGGTGGATGGTCGGGCGCGGACTGCGGCCGCTTGGCCGGCTGGCGCAGTCGGTGCAGGACCGCACCGCGGATTCGCTGGCCCCGTTGCCCGCCGAAGAGGTGCCGGAGGAGGTGCGTCCGCTGGTCGTGTCCTTGAACGACCTATTGACTCGCCTGAAGGCGGCACTCGATGCGCAGCGGGCATTCGTTGCCGACGCGGCGCACGAACTGCGCACGCCGCTGACCGCCCTGCAACTGCAGACGCAATTGGTGGAACGTTCGCTCTCGGATGATGAAAGGCATGCGGCGCTAGGGGAGTTGAGGAATGGCCTGCAAAGGGCGACGCATACGGTCCAGCAAATGCTGACGCTGGCTCGGCAGGAGCCCGGCGCCACCGAGTCGAGCTTTGCCGAGGTCCGCTTGGCCGGACTGGTGCGCGAAGGGGTGACCGAACATTCACGGCTGGCGGATGCGCGGGGGATCGACCTCGGCGTGGTTCATGCCGATGACGCGGCAGTTGTTTCTGGTGATGCTGGCGCACTGAGGATACTCCTCTCCAACCTGATCGGTAATGCCTTGCGCTACACGCCGCACGGGGGGCGCGTTGACGTTTCATGCTCTGTCGAGAACGGGCAGGCGGTCCTCGAGGTGACCGACACGGGACCGGGTATCCCCGCCGAGGAGCGCGAGCGGGTTTTCGACCGGTTCTACCGGCGAGGCGGCGAGGCGGATGGAGAATCGGGCAGCGGACTGGGATTGACTATCGTCAGAAAAATCGCCCAGCGGCATGCCGCAACGGTCGAACTGACCGACGCGGCATCGGGAGGGCTGCGGGTGCGTGTGGTGTTCTCGAAATCATCCGATCAGAACTCTTAAGTTGTTTTTAAGTCTTCAGGTTGTACGCTTCGTCCATCGCAAAGTGGTTTCTTTGCCCGAATGGAAAGGAGAATGACGATGAGACTGCAGCTATTGAAAAAGGGGGTGATCGTTGCCCTGTTAACGGCGGCGTTGTCCGGTGCCTATTCGACGGTCTCCGGTTCGTCGCCCTGGCTGGCACATGCCCAAGCCAATCCTTCGTCCTCGAGTCCCGCTTTGGCGCTGCCCGACATGAGCGCGATTGTTGCCCGCAACGGCCAGGCCGTCGTCAATATCAGCATGTCTGGCAAGGTCAAGGGGTCGGACGGTGCAGATTTTCCCGGGCTCGATCCTAACGATCCGTTCTACGAGTTCTTCCGCCATTTCCGCATCCCGCAGCAGCGCGGCGAGCGGCAGGTCCGCGGCCAGGGCTCGGGGTTCATCTTGCGCGAGGACGGCCTTATTCTGACCAACGCGCACGTCATCGATGGCGCCGACGAGGTAATCGTCCGCCTCAACGACAAGCGTGAATTCAAGGCCAAGGTGCTGGGTGCCGACAAAGCCACCGACGTGGCCGTACTGCGTATCGAGGCGCGCAATCTGCCAACGGTCAAGATCGGCAGTTCGGCCAACCTGCGCGTCGGCGAGTGGGTGCTGGCGATCGGTTCTCCCTATGGCTTCGAGAGCAGCGCCAGTGCCGGCATCGTATCGGCCGTGTCGCGTTCGCTGCCAGATGACAACTACGTTCCGTTCATTCAAACCGACGTGGCGGTGAATCCTGGCAATTCAGGCGGTCCGCTGTTCAACATGGCCGGCGAGGTGATCGGCATCAACTCGCAGATTTACAGCCGTACCGGTGGTTATCAGGGGCTGTCCTTTGCCATTCCGATCGACGTGGCCATTTCTGTACAGGACCAGATCGTCAAGCACGGCAAGGTACAGCGCGGCCGGATCGGAGTATCGATCCAGGAAGTCAATCAGTCGCTGGCCGAGTCCTTCGGCCTGAGCAAGCCGGCCGGGGCGCTGATCAGTTCGGTCGAGAACGACAGTCCGGCGGCCAAGGCCGGCCTTGAGCCCGGCGACGTGATCATGTCCCTGAACGGCAAGGAGATCCTGTCATCGAACGAACTGCCGCCGCTGGTGGCTGCCATCCGTCCTGGAGAAACCGCCAAGCTGCAGATCTGGCGAAAAGGCAGCATGCGCGAGGTTTCCGTCAAGGTCGGCGGCGTGAAGGAGGAAAAGGTCGCCAGCACGGAGAGCAAGGAAGCCGCGCAGGGCAAGCTGGGCTTGGCTCTTCGTGCGCTCACCGCGGAAGAGCGCCGTCAACTCGACGGCAAGGGCGGCCTGTTGGTGGAGAACGTATCCGGAGCGGCGGCCCGGGCCGGGATTCGCCCGGGCGACGTGGTGCTCTCGGTCAATGGGGAAGCCGTGACCACCGTTGACCAGTTGCGTGCCCTGGTGGCCAAGGCGTCCAAGCGCGTCGCCCTGCTCATCCAGCGGCGCGACGCCAAGCTGTTCGTGCCGATCGATCTTGGTTGATTCCTTTCATTCCGGCCGCACTCTGTCGGCGGCCGGAGCACCTGCTCAATACATGCGGTGCCGGAACAGCCAGCTGGCCAACGCCAGCGCGGTTGTTCCGATCAGCACCATCGGCCAGAGCTGGTGGGCCAGCACGTCGAAGCCTGCACCTTCCAGGAAAACCTTGCGCAGGATAACCATGAAGTAGCGCAGCGGGTCGATCCGGGTAATGGCCTGGACGATCGGCGGCATGTTGGCGATCGGCGTGGCAAAGCCGGAAAGGGTGATGGCCGGCACCACGAACAGGAAAGCGCCGAGGAGTCCCTGCTGCTGGGTGACCGCCAGCGAGGAGATCAGCAGCCCGACGCCTACACCGGAAAGCAGAAAGAGCGCCAGGCCGCAGTACAGCGCGGGCAGACTGCCGAGCAGCGGCACCTTGAACCATAGCGTGACGATGAGCAGGATCACGGTGCCTTGCACCATTCCGATCAGGAACCCCGGCAGCGTCTTGCCGAGGAGTATTTCAGCGGGCCTCAGCGGAGTCACCAGCAACTGGTCGAACGTGCCCTGTTCGCGTTCGCGCGCCACGGTCATCGCCGTGACGAGGATCGTGGTGATGAGCGCCAGCATGCCGATGATGCCTGGAACGAAGAACCACCGGCTTTCGAGATTCGGGTTGAACCAGGCGCGCGATTCCAGGAAGGCCGGCATGCCCGCCTGGCCGCGCTCGCGCATCCATTGCCGGTTGAACTGGTCGACGATGCTGCGCACGTAGTTCATGGCCACCATTGCCGTATTGGAATTGCGGCCGTCGATGATGACCTGCATGGGGGCTTCGACCGGACTGTTGCCGCCTGACAGCAGGCGGTCGGAAAAGCGCTGGCCGATGTGGATGACCAGCAAGACCTTGCGGCTGTCGATCAAGGGTGCCATTTCCGCTTTGGACGAGAGCGTCGCCACCCGGCGAAACGAGGGCGCGCCGGCGAACGCGGCTTCCAGGGTGCGCGAGATCGCGCCACGGTCTTCGTTGTAGACGGCGTAGGGGATGTCCTTCAGTTCAAAGGTCGCGGCGTAGCCGAAGACGATCAACTGGATGAACGGCGGTCCGATCAGCACCGAGCGGCTTTTCGGGTCCTTGAGCAGTGCCAGGAATTCCTTGACGATGAGGGCGATGATCCGGGTCAGGGTAGGGGTCAGCATGGGCATCTTTCCTTCATTCCAAACGCTTTCTCGACTTGCGCCAGGTGACGCCAAGGAAGAGGGCTGCCATCAGCAGCAGCGCCAGCGCGTTGGGTAGCACCACCGCCCACACGTCGCCAGCCAGGAACAGCGTCTGCACGATCGAGACGAAATAACGTGCGACGACCACATGGGTGATGGCCTGTACCGCGGTCGGCATGCTTTCGATGTCGAAGATGAAGCCCGAGAGCAGAAAGGCCGGCAGAAAGGTGCCGACGATGGCGATCTGGCCAGCGACGAACTGGTTGCGCGCCAGCGTCGAGATGGTCAGGCCCATGCCCAGCGCAGCGAGCAGGAACAGCGAAGCGCAGGCCCACAGCAGCCAGAACGAGCCGCGCAGCGGGACGCCGAACAGCCATACAGCCAATCCTACGGTCATCAGCATGCCCCCGGTTCCGAGGACGAAATAGGCGATGATCTTCCCCAAAAGGATTTCGGTCATGGTTGCCGGTGTCACCAGCAGTGCTTCGAGCGTGCCGCGTTCCCACTCGCGGGCCATGACCAGGGCGGTGAGCAGGGCGCCGATCAGCGTCATGATGATTGCCACCAGTCCGGGGACCAGGAAGTTCCGGCTCTTCAATTCGCTGTTGAACCAGATGCGCTGCTCCATTATGACCGGAGTATTCAGTTGCTTATCGTTGCTGGCGGCGCGCCGTGTCAGCCAGTTGCCCCAGGTGCCTTCGAGGTAGCCCAGCGTCAGGCGCGCCGTATTGGCGTCGACGCCGTTCACAATGGCCTGGATCGGCGCGCCGTCCGGCCGGCGCAGGCGCTCGCCGAAGTTGGCGCGCAGGCGGACGATGGCGTTCACGGTGCCTTCGCGCAAGGCTTGCTCGGCTTCCGGCATGGATCCGGGGTGAACTACCGAGAAATAATGGCTGCCGAGCAGGCTTGCTTCGAAATCGCGGGTGTCCGCCGAAGGCTGCTCGGCGACGAACGCGATCGGAACGTGGTCGGCATCCAGCGATACGCCGTAACCGAACAGCAGCAACAGGAACAGCGGCATCAGGAAGGCGATGGCGATGCTGCTCGGGTCGCGCACGATCTGCAGGAACTCCTTATTCACCAAAGCTCTCAGGCGCATCACCCCGTTCTTGCGCAAAGCGTTGGTCCGGGGTGTCATGCGGCGTTCTCCACCAGCTTGATGAACGCATCCTCCATGCTCGGCTGCGGATGTTCCCGGCTGCGGGCCGCTGCCTTTATTGTCGCCGGGTCGCCCATGTTCAGGATGCGGCCCGCGGCCATGATCACCAGGCGGTCGCAGTATTCGGCTTCCTCCATGAAATGCGTCGTTACCAGGACGGTGACGCCGGCCAGCGCGAGGGCGTTGATGCGTTGCCAGAACTCGCGCCTGGCCAGGGGATCGACCCCCGACGTCGGTTCATCGAGAAAAAGGATATCCGGGCCGTGCATCAGTGCGCACGCCATGGCCAGCCGCTGCTTGTAGCCGAGCGGCAGATCGCCGGCCAACTGGTGGCGGTAGCGCCCGAGGTCGAATTCCTCCTCTGCCCATTCCTGCTGCTCACGATGGCGCTTCCCCGCGAGGCCGTAGGCGCTGGCGAAGAAATCGAGGTTTTGCCCCACGCTCAGGTTGGTGTACTGCGAGAATTTCTGCGACATGTAGCCGATGCGCTCGCGCGCCGCCGCAGCGGCGTGGCGGAGGTCGAGGCCGGCGACTTCCAGATGCCCGCTACTGGCCGGAAGCAGGCCGCAGAGCATGCGGAATGTCGTCGATTTGCCAGCCCCGTTGGCGCCGAGGAGGCCGAAGATCTCGCCGCGCCGGACGTCGAAGCTGACTCCGTCGACGGCCCGGAAGTCGCCGAAATTCCGCACCAGTTCATTCACCTTGATGACCACCGGCGCCTCGTCGCACGCCGAGTTGTCTCCTCCGATGCGAGCTGTCGGACGGTGGCGCGGATGTTCCGGGCTTTCCGTCCGGCTTCTCAGCATGTCGACAAAAACATCCTCAAAACGTGGTGCTACCGGGACTATTGGATTTCCGGCCATTTCCGGCCGGCGGGCGAGGTCCTCCGGAAAACCTCTGGCGGTGGTGACGATGCGCACCTGTTCGCCTTGCACCAGCGCATCGACGACGCCGGGGGTTTCCGTCAGCGTCATTTGCAAGGCCCGAAGAGACTGTGTGGGAGCGACCACGGACCACGCGCGCCCGTCCATGCGCGCGCTCATTCGCGCTGGCGGTCCCCGGTCGAGTACCTTGCCTTCGTGCAGCAGGATGACGTCCTGGCAGCGCTCGGCTTCGTCGAGATAGGCGGTGGACAGGAGCACGCTCATGCCCGATTCGGCCACCAGACGATTGACGATAGCCCATAGCTCGCGTCGCGATACGGGGTCGACGCCGACCGTCGGTTCGTCGAGCAGCAGCAGGCGTGGCGGACGGACCAGCGTGCACGCCAGCCCGAGTTTCTGCTTCATGCCGCCGGACATGCGGCCGGCCAGCCGGTTGACAAACGGCTGCAGGCCGGTCATGTGCATCAGTTCAGCGTAACGATCCTTCCTGCTTTCCTTTGGAACGCCCTGCAGGTCGGCGTAGAGATCGAGGTTCTCCTGCGCGGTCAGATCCTCGTAGAGGCCGAATCGCTGGGGCATGTATCCGAGAGCGGCCTGCACGGCGAGTGAATCCCGTGTGGCGTCCAGGCCGAGTGCGCTGACCGTGCCGGAATCCGGAACGAGCAGGCCGGCGGCGAGACGCATCAGCGTGGTCTTGCCGGCGCCGTCCGGTCCGATGAGTCCGGTAATGACGCCGGGGGCGACGGCAAAGCTCACTTCGTCCAACGCTTGTATGCGCTGCTTGCCCGTAGCGAATGATTTCGTCAGATGGTCGACGACGAGAATCGGTGGATCTGCGTCAGGCATGTTCAACGAGCCGGCGAGTCGCCCCGGCATGGTTTGTCGTCCTGTCCCGGAGGCGCTTGATCGAGTGCGATCCTGACCGTCGCAGGCATGCCTTGGCGCAGTTCGTTCGCTCCTGTGCAGGCGTAAACCCGGGTCTGGTAAACGAGGCTGGAGCGGATGTCCGCCGTTTCGACCGACTTGGGAGTGAATTCGGCGCTGGGCGAAACATGCCCGATCCAGCCCGGGTAGGCCTTTCCGGGATGGCTGTCGGTCTGGATGATGGCCCGCGCGCCGACGGGAATCCGCCCGAGGAAAGTCTCGGGCAGCCACACGCGCACCCAAAGCGGATCGGTCAGCGCGAGCGTGAAGGCGGTCTTTTGCGGCGAGGCCATGTCGCCGACTTCAAGGATGCGCTTGTCGATAACGCCATCGGACGGCGCGCGCAACTCGCCTTCGCCGATGTCGCGGCGAAGCTGTGCGGCCGCAGCTTCATAAGCGGCGAGCGTGGCACGCGCGGCGGCGATGTCTTCCTGTCGCGGGCCGAGTTCGGCCAGGCGCGCCGACTCGCTCGCCGCTTGCCATTGGGCGCGGGCCTTGTCGAGGGCGAAACGCGCGTTGTCGGCCTGTTGCTGAGAGATGAAGTTGCGTTCGACCAAGCTCTGCTGTCGCCGATACAAATTTTCTGCTTCGTCCATCGCCACGCGCGCTGCATCGCGTTGCGCCCGGGCCTGCCGGACCTCCTCGGGGCGCGATCCCGCTTCCAGGCGTCTGACGACCTGTTGTTGCGCGGCGGCTTGGGCCTCGGCTTGCCGCGACGAAAGGGCGAGGCGTTCGGTGTCCAGCCGCGCGAGCAACTGGTTCGCGCGAACGGCATCGCCTTCCCGCACCTCGATGCTCGAGATCCGTCCGTTGGCGTTGAAGGCCAGTTCCACCTGGCGGATATCGACGTTGCCGTGTAGGGTCAGGTCGGCGGCGGGTTCCTTGCCGTTACGGAAATAGGCGACTCCCCCGACGGCCACGGCGATGACAATCACGATCGGCAGAATGATCCTGGCTTTCATGGCGTGTTCCTTCCGGCGGGTGTTTCAGAGGCGACCAATCCGTGCGCCAGCATGTCGAGCTGGCAATCCAGATAGCGATCGAAATCCAGCCCGTCCGGCTCGAAGGGCAGGAACGTGTGTTTCCATAACACGCCGAGGACCAGTGGTGCGACGATCATCCGCCAGGCGTAGTCGGGGTCGACCGGGCGGAACTCGCCGCAGGCAATGCCTTGGCGCAGGATGTCAGTAATCAGTGTCCTGGCCCGCTGAATCACCTCCTCGAAGTAGAACTGCGCTATTTCCGGGAAATTGCCTGATTCGGCGAGGATCAGCTTGGGTATTCCGGAAATGTTCGTGCGCGAAATTCGTCGTGTGAATTCCCCCAGGAAGTAGTTGAGCAGTTCCCCGAAAGTGCCGCTGTGTGCACTGGCCTGCGTTTGCGCCTCGGCGAGGTTGCCTAGCAGAGATTGGCGGACCACGGCCTTGAGCAGTTCGGCTTTTCCCGGGTAATACAGATACAGTGTTCCCTTGCTGACGCCGGCCCGACGGGCAATTTCATCCATGTTGGTTGCCGCGTAGCCGCGTTCGACGAATGTCTCGAGCGCCGCGTCGAGCAGTTCCTGGGGGCGTGCGTCCGAGCGCCGACGCCAGCGCGGAGCGGAGGGCATTGTTGACATATATAACTGACTAGTTAGTTAATTATTAAATGCTAGCACCGCTCGGCTCTCTGTCAAGGCAGTTGGTCCGGGAACGGTGAGCTTTGCGGGGAGACTCGACAGCAGACGGCGCTACTTCCGTCCGCCGCGTGATCCGCCCTTGTCCCAGCCGTAGCGCACCGTGCGCTGCCAGCGATTGTCAGCCTGGCGCAGCGGATTCGGCAGCGTCTGGTTGTCCGGCGGCGTGCCTGGTCGCAATGGATGTTTGGCGGGCGGTTTTGGCTTGTTGCGCATGGGCGGCGGCAATGTAGGACGAAAGGGCGTGCTAGACTTTCCGCCAATTCTATAGCCCTACGGAACATCATGTCAGGCAATACATTCGGAACTTTATTCACGGTCACGTCCTTTGGTGAATCGCACGGCCCGGCCATCGGCTGCGTCGTCGATGGCTGTCCTCCGGGGCTCGAGCTCTGCGAGGCGGACATCCAGGCGGAATTGGACCGGCGCAAGCCGGGTACGTCGCGTCACGTGACCCAGCGTCGCGAACCGGATACGGTGGAGATTCTTTCGGGTGTCTTCGAAGGACGGACGACCGGCACGCCGATCGGCCTGCTTATCCGCAACCAGGACCAGCGCAGCAAGGATTACGGGAATATCGCCGAGACATTCCGGCCTGGGCACGCGGATTACGCCTATACGCAAAAATATGGTTTCCGCGACTATCGCGGTGGCGGGCGTTCTTCGGCGCGCGAGACGGCGGTGCGCGTGGCGGCCGGGGCGATTGCCCGGAAGTGGTTGCGTGAGCGCTATGGCGTGACCATCGAGGGCTGGATGAGTCAACTCGGGCCGATCGAGATTCCGTTCGTGGATGCCGCACAAATCGCCGAAAACCCGTTTTTCGCGCCCAATGCGGCCATCGTTCCGCAACTGGAGGAGTACATGGATGCGCTGCGCAAGTCCGGCGATTCCGTGGGCGCGAAAATCAGCGTGGCGGCGCGCGGTGTGCCGCCGGGCTGGGGCGAGCCGGTGTATGACCGCCTCGACGCGGACATCGCCTACGCGATGATGGGCATCAACGCCGTCAAGGGCGTGGAGGTTGGTGCCGGTTTCGCGTGTGTCGCCCAGAAGGGCAGCGAACACGGCGACGAGATGACGCCGGACGGTTTCCTGTCCAACAACGCGGGCGGCGTCCTGGGCGGTATTTCGACCGGTCAGGAAATCCTCGTCAGCATGGCCATCAAGCCGACGTCGAGCATCCGCCTGCCGCGCCGTTCGATCAATCGGGAAGGCGAACCGATCATTGTCGAGACCCACGGGCGCCACGATCCCTGCGTGGGAATCCGCGCCACGCCGATCGCCGAATCGATGCTGGCGCTGGTGCTCATCGACCATGCCTTGAGGCACCGCGCGCAGTGCGCGGATGTGCATTGCCAAACGCCGAAAATTGGGGGCAAAATCACATAAAGCGTTTTTGCTTTGCTGTGGTTATCCGACTGGGAATCCATATAAAGGAGGAGTCAAAATGCACGTCGAACACCATGATCTTCACCACGAGTTTCCCGAGATGCATGACGCGATCGCTAGCTTGCGGAACGGGAATCCGATGTTTGCCCGCTTGTTTGCGACGTATCATCGATTGACGGGCAAGGTCGAAGATCTGGAAGAGCACGATATGCCTGTTGATGATTTCACCATCGAGGACATGAAGAAGCAGCGCGTGAAACTCAAGGACGACCTCTATCACATGATGCTTGCCTATCGCGCCGGGCAGCAGTCCGTCAAGTAATCGGTTCAGTTGTCCCGGTGGAGCATCCGGTAGAATCGCCTGATGCTCCCCGTCCCTTACTGGCGCCTTTCCGGCTACTACCTCTTTTATTTCGCCTTCATCGGCGGTTTTTCTCCCTATTTCGGTCTTTACCTCCAGTCGCTCTCGTTCTCGGCGTGGGATATCGCCGTACTGATGACGCAGATGCAGGTCATGCGGCTGGCCGGTCCCTTTTTCTGGAGCGCACTGGTCGACCGGAAGGGGCACCGGATGACGGTCATCCGCCTTACGGGGGCGATGACGCTGGCGGTCTTTTGCATTTTCTTCCTGGCCACCCGCTTTGAAATCCTGCTGATCTCCCTGGGACTGTTTGCATTCTTCTGGGTGGCCTCGCTGCCGCTCGTGGAAACGCTGACCTTCGATCACCTCAGGGACGAGCCAGCGCGCTACAGCCGGATTCGGCTGTGGGGCTCGGTCGGTTTCATCGTTACGGTGCTCGGGGTTGGTGCCCTGCTCGACAGGTGGCCCTTGCCGAGCCTCCTGTGGATGTGCCTGTTCTGTCTGACCGGAATCGTGCTGTTCGGTTTCGCCATCCCGGAATCACCGGTGCTGCACGGCCATGAATCGCATCAGTCGATCGGCCGGATTCTTCGCCAGCCCCGCGTTCGCGCACTGTTGGCAGCGTGCTTCGCCATGTCGGCTGCGCATGGGGCCTTGAATATCTTCTATTCGATATTCTTGTCTGATCATGGGTACAGCAAGTCGATGGTCGGTGGTTTGTGGACTTTGGGCGTGCTGGCCGAGATTGCAGTCTTCTTTTTCATGGCACGGGCGATGCGCCGATTCAGCCTGCGGCAAATCCTGCTGGCGAGCTTCGCAGCGGCGGTCGTGCGCTTTGTGACCATCGGACAGGCAGTCGATGTCTTGCCTGTTCTGGCGCTGGCGCAACTGTTGCACGGCTTGACTTTCGGGGCCTTTCATTCCGCCGCGATCGCTGCGATCAATCGATGGTTCCCCGGCACCACGCGTTCTCGTGGCCAGGCATTGTATTCAAGCCTCAGTTTCGGCGCCGGCGGGACCGTGGGCGGGCTGGTCAGCGGATGGGCCTGGGATCATCTGGGCAGCGGAATGGCTTTTGCCTTGGGATCTCTGTTCGCATTGATCGGTCTCATGATGATATTCAAGTGGGTGTACGAAAAAGATGTCAGCGAAAACGGTGGGCAGTGCGTTGTCAATTGTTCGAACGATTTGTGATGGCACATATGGAGTGATGTCGCCGTGGATACCCGGGTAGTCTTTGCCGCATTGCTGATGGTTCTTGCGACAGGTTGCGCGCCGACACAGACGACGTCGGCTGGCGCCGTCGGGGTCGATCGCGAGCAGACCATGCTCGTGTCTTCCGCCGAGGTTAACCGCTCGGCCGAGAAAGCCTACGCGCAGACGATGCAGGAGGCCCGCGCCAAGAACCGGCTGAATCGCGACGCGGGGCAGGTTCAGCGTGTTCGTGCCATCGCTGGCAGGCTGATTCCTGCGACTGCGGCGTTTCGCGCGGACGCGCCTGGTTGGCGTTGGGAAACCAACGTGATCAGTTCGAACGACTTGAACGCCTGGTGCATGCCGGGTGGAAAGATGGCCGTTTACACTGGTTTGATCGACAAGTTGGCCCTGACCGATGATGAACTCGCCGCGGTGATGGGGCACGAGATTGCGCATGCGTTGAGGGAGCACGGTCGGGAAAAGGTGGGACAGGCGGCCGGTGTCGATCTGGCGGCAACGATCGGCGGACTGATCGGCGCCTATTACGGAGTCGATGCAAATGTCGGCAAGAGCGTTCTTGGCGCGGCCGGGGAACTCGCTTTCATGCGCCCGAATTCTCGCGGGATGGAACAGGAAGCCGATCGTATCGGCGTTGAGCTGGCGGCACGCGCGGGATTCGATCCGCATGCCGCCATTTCCCTGTGGGAGAAAATGGCCCGCGCGTCCGGAAGCGGCACGCCCCAGTGGTTGTCCACCCATCCGTCCAACGAAACTCGGCTGTCCGATTTGCGCATCTACGCTGACCGGGTTCAGCCGCTTTACAAGGTGGCCCGGCCGAATAATTGACTTTTTCTTTTATTTCATGGGGTTGTGTTGGCTGACAGGCTGTTCGGCCCATGAGATAATTCTTGGCCCGCCGGCATTATTCGGATATCCGAATGGCCGAGATTCCGAAAGACTGAGGAGATAAACATGAAAAGAATAGCGTTCGCCGTGTTGGTCATCGTTTCCGCCTTGTCGGCGACGGCATGCAATACCATGCAAGGCATTGGCAAGGATATTGAGCGAGGCGGCCAAGCCATCGAGAAGGCGGCCAAGTAATGGTCCGTGCGAGCGATCAGTTGATCCGGTTCGTTCAGGTTTGCGCAGGAAGTTGTCGGTTGACTGACTCCAGTTTTTAACTGCTTTAAGGAATACGACGTGAAGATTTGTGTATTGCCAGGTGACGGTATCGGCCCCGAAATTACAGCGCAGGCGGTTCGCGTGCTGAAGGCGCTCGACCTCAAGTTTGAGATGGAAGAGGCCTTGTTGGGCGGCTGCGCCGTCGACGCGACAGGAAGCCCTTTCCCGGAAGCCACGCAGAAGGCGGCCCTGGACGCCGATGCCGTGCTGCTGGGGGCTGTGGGTGGGCCAAAATGGGATGTGCTTCCGCGCGAGCAGCGTCCGGAGCGTGGTCTTCTTGGCATCCGCAAGCTTCTCGGCTTGTTTGCCAACCTGCGTCCGGCCGTGCTCTATCCTGAACTGGCCAATGCTTCTACCCTTAAGCCGGAGGTGGTTTCCGGACTGGATATTCTGATCCTGCGCGAACTGACCGGCGACATCTATTTCGGCCAGCCGCGCGGCATCGAAACACGCGAGGTTGAGGGTGTTCAGCAGCGCGTCGGCGTGAACACCATGATCTACAGCGAGAATGAGATCCGCCGTATCGGCAGGATGGCATTCGAAGCCGCGCGCAAGCGCAGCCGCAAGGTCTGCTCGGTCGACAAGATGAACGTGCTGGAGACGACGCAGTTGTGGCGCGACGTGATGAACGAACTGGCGCCGGAATACCCGGATGTCGAACTTACGCACATGCTCGTGGACAATGCTGCCATGCAACTCGTGCGGGCGCCGAAGCAGTTTGACGTGATGGTTACCGGCAACATGTTCGGCGACATCCTGTCAGATGAGGCTTCAATGCTGACGGGGTCCATCGGCATGCTGCCCTCGGCGTCGCTCAACGAAACCGGCAAGGGGCTCTACGAGCCGTGCCATGGCTCGGCGCCGGATATCGCCGGCAAGGGTGTGGCCAATCCGCTGGCGACCATACTCTCGGTGGCAATGATGCTGCGCTACACATTCGGCATGGAAGCCGAGGCGCAGCGCATTGAGAGCTCCGTGAAGAAAGTTCTGGCACAAGGGTTCCGTACCGGCGACATCTACGAGCCGGGAACGAAGAAGGTCGGGACCGCGGAAATGGGCGACTCCGTTCTCGCCGCGCTCTGAGCGGCATTACCGTTTTTCTTAAGTTGAGGTAATCGCAATGAAGAAGGTTGGTCTAGTAGGTTGGCGCGGCATGGTCGGCTCAGTGCTGATGCAGCGCATGGTGGAAGAGGGCGATTTCGCCTTTATAGAACCGGTATATTTCTCGACCTCGTCGATCGGCGGAAAGGCGCCGACGCTCGGCGGCAAGGAAGGTGGTGTCCTCCTGGATGCCATGTCCATCGATGCGCTGAAGCAGATGGACATCGTCATTACCTGTCAGGGCGGAGACTATACGAAGGAAGTCTTTCCGAAACTGCGTGCGACGGGGTGGAGCGGGCACTGGATCGACGCGGCCTCCTCCCTGCGCATGGACAAGGATGCAGTGATCATTCTCGATCCGGTCAACCTGAACGTGATCCAGGACGCGCTGGCCAAAGGCGGCAAGAACTGGATCGGTGGCAATTGCACGGTATCGCTGATGCTGATGGGTCTGGGCGGGCTGTTCAAGCACGACCTCGTCGAATGGGTTTCGGCGATGACCTATCAGGCGGCGTCCGGCGCCGGCGCGCAAAACATGCGCGAACTGCTGTGCCAGATGGGCGCGCTGCACGATGCGGTCAAGGCCGAACTGGCCGATCCCGCATCGGCTATCCTCGAGATAGACCGCAAGGTCGCCGAGACGATGCGTTCGGCCAGCTTCCCGACCAAGAATTTCCGCAACACCGCGCTGGCGGGCAGCCTGATTCCGTGGATCGACGTCCCGGTCGAGGGCGGCCAGTCGAAGGAGGAATGGAAGGGCGGTGCCGAATGCAACAAGATTCTCGGCAGGCCGCCGTTTCGTTCGCCGGGAAGCATTCCCGTCGATGGCCTCTGCGTGCGTATCGGCGCCATGCGTTGCCACTCGCAGGGGCTCACCATCAAGCTGCGCAAGGATGTGCCGCTCGACGAGGTGTCCGATATCATCGCCAAGGGCAATCCGTGGGCCAAGGTGGTTCCCAACGAGCGTGAAATCAGCGAGCGCGAACTGACCCCCGCGGCGGTTACCGGCACGCTGACCGTACCGGTTGGGCGTTTGCACAAACTGGCCATGGGTCCGGAATACCTCGGCGCGTTTACGGTTGGCGATCAGTTGTTGTGGGGCGCTGCCGAACCATTGCGCCGCATGTTGCGCATACTTCTGGACAAGTGATTGATTCGGAAGAAAAAAGCCGGGGCTTGCGCCCCGGTTTTTTTTCGTTCCTGATCGGCATGTCACAAGCAAGTTTAGCTTGCATCGCTAACTCCATGATGTTATTTTAATATTTCCGATTTCGACGCTCAGGGTGGCGCCGTGGCAAATAAAACATACCATTCCAAAAGACACTCCGGTTTGCGTACATCTGTTCTGGCGGTGGCTTCGTGTCTGGCCCTGTCGGGCGTGGCGCTTGACAGCCAGGCCGCAGGTCTCGGCAAACTTGTCGTGTTCTCGGCGCTCGGACAACCGTTGCGAGCGGAAATCGAGGTCACGGCAACGCGCGAGGAACTGGCCGACATGAAGGCCAAGCTGGCGTCGCCAGAGGCCTTCAAGCAGGCCGGGCTGGACTATGCGACGACCTTGCTGTCCATCCGCTTCAATCTGGAAAAAAAGCCGGGTGGCCAAGCCGTCATCAAGCTCAGTTCGGATCGGCCGATCAATGATCCCTTCGTTGATATGCTCATGGAGTTGAACTGGGCTTCCGGCCGGTTGGTGCGCGAATATACGTTCCTGCTCGACCCGCCGGAATATGCCCCCAAGGCTGCTTCGCCCGTTTCTCCGGCGACCGTGAGTCGAGTGCCTGATGTCAAGCCTGCTCCGGGACCGACAGCGTCGCGCATCGACAATGACGTGCGGGCGCGGGCGGCTGCTCAGGCGCGCGCGCCGCAACCGGCCCAGAAATCGGCTGAACCGGCTTTAGATGGCAGGGAAGTCAAGCGCGGCGAGACGTTGCACAGGATCGCCTCTGAAACCAAGCTTGAGGGAGTGTCTCTCGATCAGATGCTGGTCGGATTGTTCCGTGCCAATCCAGATGCCTTCGAGGGCGGCAATATGAACCGCCTGAAAGCAGGGAAGATTCTCTCGATTCCGGAAAGGACAGCCATCGAAACGGTCGCTCCAGGAGAGGCTCGGAAGATCGTTCTGGCGCAATCGTCGGACTGGAATGCGTATCGCAGCAAACTTGCCGGGGTCGCTGCTCGTTCGCCGGCCAAGGACGATGCCGGCAGGCAGGAGTCGGCTGGCAAGATCACTGCCAAAGTCGACGACAAACAGGAATCGGCGGTTCCCAGGGATCAATTGAAGGTGTCGAAGACTGAAGCGGCGGCGAAACCCGGTGCGACGACTGGAAAGAAAGGCTCGGATGAAGACCTGATCGCCAAGGAAAAGGCGCTCAAGGAGGCCAACGAACGCATGGCGGCCCTGGAAAAGAACGTTGCCGACCTGCAGAAACTTCTGGAGTTGCGGAACCAGAATCTGGCCGAGTTGCAGAAGCAGTCCACCGCCAAATCCGATACTGTTGCGCCGGCGCAAAAACCCGTTGAGCCTGCCAAGCCGGTCGAGGCGCCCCCGGCCGCAACTCCCGCGCCGGCTGTCGCGGCGGCGCCCGCTCCTGCACCGGCATCTCAGGCCGAACCGGCCGTTCCGCCAGCGGCGGCGACGCCGGCTCCGGCAGTGGCCCCCGCGCAGCCAGTTGCAGCGAAACCTGCAGAACAGAAGCCGGCGGAGAAGCCTAAAGTTGTGACGCCGCCACCGCCGCGCGAGGAACCTGGGTTTTTCGATGACCTGCTGGGGAATCCGATGGCTCTGGCGGGCGGCGGGGGGATCCTGGCGCTCATCGCGGCGTATTTCTTTGCCCGCCGCCGCCGTTCCGCCGGCGAGGAGCCCGAACAGGATCTCAGCAGTACGCTGACTCCTCCGAGTACGACCAGCCTCACGGCCAATTCGGTGTTCCGCAGTACCGGTGGCCAAAGTGTCGATACCTCTTCGCAGACTCCGGCGCAAACCGATTTCAGCCAGGCCGGTCCGGGCAGCATCGATACGGATGAAGTCGATCCGGTCGCCGAAGCCGATGTGTACATGGCGTATGGGCGGGATGCGCAGGCCGAGGAAATCCTGCTTGAAGCCAGGCAAAAGGATCCGAAGCGCCTGGCCATCCTTCTCAAATTGCTCGAGATCTATTCGGGGCGCAAGGATGTCAAGCAATTCGAGACGTTGGCCACCGATCTCTACGGTGAGACGGGTGGCGTTGGTCCGGACTGGGACAAGGCTGCGGCGATGGGCCGCGTGCTCGATCCGGGCAATCCGGTTTTCCGCGGATCTTCAACGCCGTTGTTGGAAGAAGGAGCTCAGGACGCCGATGCGACCCTGGTTGTCGTTTCTGGCCAAGCGGCGGACTCGCTGGCAATGGCATCCGAGAACGTGGCGGCTGTGCAGGATAACCAGGTAGTTGTTGAAGACCAGCAACCGTTGGCGCCGGTCGTCGCTGCGGACGATTCTGCCGGCCTGACGAGCCTGGATTTCGATCTTGGCGAGGAAAGCAAACCCGAGATAGTACCGGTTCCGGTCGTTGAGCCTGCGGAAGATGCGAAGCCGTCAGGTGCGCTTGATTTCGATCTGGGGGGTGGGGTGCAGGAGGTTTCCGAATTCGGCCTTCCTGAAATAGCCCTGCCGGAGGAACGAAAATCGGTATCTCTGGAAGAAACCGCCATCCGCGTTGAAGCGCCCGATCTCGATTTTGATATCGGAACGCAGATTGCGCCGGTCGTCGAGCAACTGGATCAGGCGGAGGCGAAAGCGGAATCGTCGGACCTCACTTTCGATCTTGGAGCCCTCGACGTTCCTTCGGTCGCAGGCGACAGATCTTCTGACGTGAATGCAACGCTTGAGGCAACAGCCGTACAGCCAGCGGACAGTGTGGAATTCGATGTCAACCTGACGGAGTCCACCTTCCTTGGGCGCCCGGAGCCCGAGCCGGCTTCGTTCGATCTCTCGTCGATCGATCTCGATCTTGAATCGCCAGAACTGGAGATGCCCAAGACAGGCGTAGAGGTTGCTCAGTCCCCTGACTCCTTGTCGGTTCAGAGCGAGGGGCCTGGCGAAGAACCGTTTGAATCGGCCCAGATCGACACGGCGGTCAATCCGGATTTCGCTACCGAGCAAATGGAAACGCAGGTGGTTCCCTCCGGATTTGCCTCGGCTCTTTCCGAGACCGCTGCCAACCCCGACTTTGCGGCGGACCAAATGGAAACCCTGATCGTTCCCGGAGTCCCGGCGGCGCAGTCGGACACGGTGGTCAATCCCGACTTCGCGGCGCAACAGGCGGAGACGATCGTCAGTCCGTCGTTGGAGGCTGCTCAGGATCTCGTTCCCGAACTGGATGTCAGCGCGAGCGAGGAAGTTGCCACGAAGCTCGATCTGGCCAAGGCCTACGAGGAGATGGGTGATTTCGAGGGAGCACGTGAACTCCTGCAAGAGGTATTGAAGGAAGGCGATGTGACCCAGCGTGAGGTGGCCCAGAAACTGCTGGGCAAGATCGGCGGATAAGCCACACACGAAGTAAAATCATGGGCCGTAACCCCGGCGGGTTACGGCCCTTTTTTCTTCAAGTCCTCATCCAGCCTGCGCGTTCCATGACTTACACCACCCTCCATCCTGCCACGCGTCTGGTTACATGGCTTGTGTTGTTGGTCGCCGTTCAGTTTTTGAGCGGTATGGTGCTGGCTGCTGTCTGCCTGCTCACGCCAGCTTTGGGGGCGCGAGTGATGCGTCGGGGATGGCGCCTGATCTGGCGCGCGCGCTGGCTGTTGCTCTCGCTGCTGGTGGTCTTTGCCTGGGGAACAGCCGGCGACACTCTGTGGAACAGCGGGATTGCGCCGACGCGTGAAGGGATCCTGGAGGCCATCAAGCATCTGGGACGCATGTTCCTGGTGCTGGTTTTCGTGGCGGCCTTTCTCGAATTCATGCCTCTTGCCGATCTGATTTCAGCCAGCCACGCCTTGCTTCTCCCTTTTCGTCGATGCGGTATGGATCCGACACGGGGTGTAGTGCGTTTGATGCTCGTCTTGCGTTACGTGGAAACCTTGCCGCGTCCCCGCGACTGGAAGAACCTGCTTGAAACGCCGGAGTTATGCACCAGCGAAGTTGTGGAGATTAACCACCAGGCGCCCGGTTGGGGCGATGCGGTGGTTATCACCGGGCTGGTTGGCATTTGCCTCGTATTGTTTTCTTTCAGATAGATGGCTGCGATGAGAATTGCGCTGGGTGTGGAATACGACGGCAATGCCTTCCGTGGCTGGCAGACGCAAAAGGGCGGCGGAACGGTTCAGGATGAACTGGAGGCGGCGCTCGCCCGAATCGCCGGGGAACCCGTCTCGGTGGTTTGCGCCGGGCGGACCGATGCCGGAGTTCATGCCACCGGCCAGGTGGTGCATTTTGAAACAACGGCGAATCGTCCGTTGACGGCCTGGGTGCGTGGCGTCAACACCTTTCTGGCGCCAGCGGTTGCCGTGCGCTGGGCGCAACCCGTGGCAGAAGGGTTTCACGCCCGGTTTTCAGCTTATGGGCGATGCTACCGTTACCTGTTGATCAACCGTCCGCAACGGCCGGGCGTCTGGCACGGGCGTGCGGGTTGGTACCATCACCCACTCGACGAGAATGCCATGCAGCGGGCCGCCGATTTGCTTCTCGGAGAGCACGATTTCTCGTGTTTCCGCGCGGCGGACTGTCAGGCGAAGTCGCCTGTCAAACTGGTGCGGCATGCCAAGGTCGGCCGCTTCGGTGATATGCTCGTCTTCGATTTCGAGGCGGGCGCTTTCCTGCATCATATGGTGCGCAACATGGTCGGAAGCCTGGTCTATGTCGGGCAGGGCAAGCACCCGCCGGAATGGATCGGGCAACTGCTGGCCTCTCGAGATCGCACGAGGGCTGCACCGACGTTTTCCGCCGCCGGCTTGTACCTGGTCGGTGTGCGGTACGAGAGTCACTGGCAGTTGCCGATCGCGGACAATCCCTTCATGCCGGGTCCGGCAGTTCTCTGAGGAGTCTAGGCTTTGCGTACACGGATCAAGATTTGCGGCCTGACCCGACCTGAAGACATGCTGGCGGCAATTGATGCCGGCGCCGATGCGCTTGGGCTGGTTTTCTATCCTCCCAGTCCGCGCTGTGTTGATCTCGAGACGGCAGCGGCCCTGGCGCAACTGGTGCCGCCCTTCGTTACCGCTGTCGGTCTTTTTGTGAATGCCGAACCGCAGGTCGTCCGTGAAACGCTGGCGACGGTGCCGCTGCACCTGCTGCAATTCCATGGCGACGAGGACGAAAACTATTGCCGGCAGTTCGATCGTCCGTATATAAAGGCCGCGCGAATGAAGCCGGGATTCGATTTGCTACAATACGTCTCTGCTTTTCCCTCTGCACAGGCGATACTTCTCGATGCCTTTGTCGAAGGTTTCGGCGGCGGCGGCAACGTGTTCGACTGGAACCTGATCCCGCAGTCGCTGCCCAAGCCGCTGATTCTCTCGGGCGGATTGGATGCCGGCAACGTTGGAGATGCTGTTGTTCGGGTAAGGCCGGCGGCAGTCGATGTCTCTTCCGGTGTCGAAGCGGCCAAGGGCATCAAGGATGCAACGAAGATTCGAGCATTCGTTTCTGCCGTCCGCGCGGCGGGGATGGCGGAAACCGATTGATCCGGAGTTTTTGGGACAGGACGACCGATGCGCAAGACTTGTGGTGGACGCACACGCACCTGCTGGAGGCGCTTTCTTGCCGATCACACTTGAGGCCGATGATCGAACGGATCATCCACATCATCATCTCAATTACCTCAAGGAAAACTCATGACTGTCAAATCTTACGACTTGCCCGACGCACGTGGCCATTTTGGTCCCTACGGCGGTATCTTCGTCGCGGAAACGCTGATTCCGGCGCTGGATGAACTGAACGAGGCTTACGCCGCCGCTCAACACGACCCGGAGTTCATTGCCGAATTCGAGTACGAACTCAAACACTACGTCGGCCGGCCGAGCCCGGTCTATCACGCCAAGCGGCTGTCCGACGAACTTGGCGGGGCGCAGATTTACCTCAAGCGCGAGGACCTGAATCACACCGGCGCGCACAAGGTCAACAACTGCATCGGCCAGGCCATGCTGGCCCGCCGCATGGGCAAGAAGCGCGTGATCGCCGAAACCGGCGCCGGACAGCACGGTGTCGCCTCGGCGACCGTGGCCGCGCGCTACGGTATGGAGTGCGTGGTGTATATGGGCTCCGAGGACATCAGGCGCCAAGCGGCCAACGTCTACCGCATGAAGCTGCTCGGCGCGACGGTGGTGCCCGTGGAAAGCGGCTCGAAAACGCTCAAGGACGCGCTCAACGAAGCCATGCGCGACTGGGTGACCAACATCTCCTCGACCTTCTACATCATCGGCACCGTGGCCGGCCCGCATCCGTATCCGATGATGGTGCGCGATTTCCAGTCGGTGATCGGCAAGGAATGCATCGAACAGGTGCCCGAACTATGCGGTCGCCAGCCGGACGCCGTGATTGCCTGCGTGGGCGGCGGATCGAATGCCATGGGAATCTTCCATCCCTACATTCCTTACGAGAGCGTACGCCTGATCGGAGTGGAGGCGGCGGGCGACGGTATCGAGACGGGGCATCACGCCGCGTCGTTGACCGCCGGGCATCCCGGCGTGCTGCACGGCAACCGGACCTATCTGTTGCAGGACGAGAACGGACAGATCATCGAGACACACTCGATCTCGGCGGGGCTGGATTATCCCGGCGTCGGTCCCGAGCATGCCTGGCTGAAGGATACCGGCCGCGCCGAGTATGCGACTATCACCGACGCCGAGGCCCTGCAGGTGTTCCACACCCTGTGCCGGCTCGAAGGCATCATCCCCGCGCTCGAGTCGAGCCATGCCGTCGCTCATGCGGCCAAACTGGCGCCGACCTTGCCCAAGGACAAGATCCTGCTGGTCAATCTTTCCGGCCGTGGCGACAAGGACATGCACACGGTTGCCGAAAAATCGGGCATCACTTTCTGAGGTCCCGCCATGTCAAAAATTCAAGCAACATTCGAGCGCCTGCAGGCGCAAGGGCGCAAGGCGCTGATTCCGTTCATCACCGCCGGCGATCCCGATCCGGCGCTGACTGTTTCGCTGATGCATGCGCTGGTCGAGGCCGGTTCCGACATCATCGAACTCGGCGTCCCGTTTTCCGATCCGATGGCCGATGGGCCGACTATCCAGCGTGCATCCGAACGTGCCTTGGCGAAGGGCGTGAGCCTGCGCCAGGTGCTCGGCATGGTCGCCAACTTCCGCGCCGACAACAACGAGACGCCGGTGGTGCTGATGGGCTATGCCAACCCGATCGAGGCCATGGGCGTCGATACCTTCGCGGCCGCGGCCTTCGACGCCGGTGTCGATGGCGTGCTGGTCGTGGATTACCCGCCGGAGGAAAGCGCTGATTTCGCCAAGGCCATGCAGGCCAATGCCCTCGATCCGATCTTCCTGCTCGCGCCGACTTCGACCGAGCAACGCATTTCCCTGGTGGCGGAACTGGCCAGTGGCTACGTGTATTACGTTTCGCTCAAGGGCGTGACCGGCTCGGCGCAACTCGATGTCGAAGCGGTGGCCAGACGCATCCCGGAAATCCACGCGGCGGTGGGCGTTCCAGTCGGAGTGGGGTTCGGCATCCGCGACGCGGCGACGGCGGGGGCGATTGCCCGTATCGCCGATGCCGTGGTGGTCGGTAGCCGCATCATCGAGGAAATCGAAAAATCGCCTGCCGACCAAGTCTGCGACCGGGTGAAGACGCTCGTCGCCGACCTGCGTCGCGGTATCGACGAAGCAGGCAAGGCCTGACCACGGAGGTGTCGCCATGAGCTGGTTGAACAAGGTTCTGCCGAAAATCAAGCGCAGCGCCACCGGTGCCGAGCGCAAGACCAATCTGCCGGAAGGGCTGTGGAGCAAATGCCCGTCCTGCGAGGCCGTGCTGTATGCCACGGACCTGCAGAAGAACGATCAGGTGTGTCCCAAGTGCGGTCACCACAACCGGCTCGATGCGCGCGCGCGCATCGATCTGCTGCTGGATGCCGGAGACCGCTTCGAAATCGGTGCGGAAATCCAGCCGGTCGATTCGCTGCATTTCAAGGACAGCAAGCGCTACACCGAGCGCCTTGCCGACGCGGCCAAGAGCACCGGAGAAAGCGACTCGCTGGTGGTCATGCAGGGGATGCTGAAATCATTGCCCGTGGTCGTTGCCGCCTTCGAGTTCGATTTCATGGGTGGTTCGATGGGTTCCGTGCTGGGCGAACGTTTCGTGCGTGGAGTACAGGTGGCTGTCGAGCAGAAGATCCCGTTCATCTGTGTTTCCGCTTCTGGCGGCGCGCGCATGCAGGAGGGGCTGTTCTCGTTGATGCAGATGGCCAAGACGACCGCGGCATTGACTCGCCTGTCCGAGGCTGGTCTACCTTTCATCTCGATTCTCACCGATCCGACGATGGGTGGGGTGTCGGCATCGTTTGCCTTCATCGGCGACATCGTCATCGCCGAACCGGGGGCGCTGATCGGGTTCGCCGGGCCGCGCGTGATCGAACAAACGGTGCGCCAGAAGCTGCCGGATGGCTTCCAGCGCTCCGAGTTCCTGATTGAAAAGGGCGCCATCGACATGATCGTCGATCGGCGGGAAATGAAGGCCAGGTTGGCGCAGCTCCTCGGTATGCTGCAAAGACTGCCGGCGGCAGCCTGAACGTCGCTGGATTCGTGGAAACTCTCAACGACTGGCTGATCCACCTCGAAAGCCTGCACCCCAAGGGGCAGGGCGGAATCGAGCTCGGGCTCGAGCGCGTGGCCCGCGTCAAGGCTGAATTGCAGCAGCGGCAATGCTGCCCTGTCATCATCGTCGGCGGGACCAACGGCAAGGGATCGACCTGCGCCTATCTGGAGGCGATTTACGTAGCAGCCGGCTATCGGGTCGGCTGCTATACGTCGCCGCATCTGCTGGCGTACAACGAACGCGTGCGGATCGACGGCGTAGCGATTGACGATGCCGCCTTGTGCGAGGCGTTTGCACGGGTCGAGGCGGCGCGGTTGGTGGCTGGCGGTGTCGCGCTGACCTACTTTGAATTCGGCACGCTCGCCGCCTGGGAAGCATTCGCGCCCCGGCAGATGCAGGTAATCATCCTCGAGGTCGGGCTGGGTGGGCGCCTCGACGCCGTCAACATCTATGACCCCGACGTGGCCATCGTAACCGGGATCGCCCTCGATCACACCGACTGGCTGGGGCCAACGCGCGAGTCCATCGGTTTCGAGAAGGCAGGTATTTTCCGCCCGGGAAGACCGGCCATCTGTGCCGATCCGCAGCCGCCGCAATCCTTGATCGGGCATGCGGCGGCCATCGGTGCCGATCTGTGCCTGATCGGCCGGGATTTCGGCTACGTTAGCAACGCTCCGGAATGGTCGTTCTGGAGTCGCCGCGGGGAATCGCGCGATGTCCTTCCCATGCCCGCCCTGCGCGGCGTACATCAGGTGGGAAATGCGGCCGCCGTGCTGGCCGCGGTGGACGCCCTACGCGACTGGCTTCCCGTGCCATTGGTGGCGGTGCAGAGGGGCTTGCGCGAGGTTCGGCTGGCCGGGCGCTTCCAGAAGGTGCGCGAGCGCCCGGCGACCATCCTTGATGTCGCGCACAACCCGCAGGCCGTGGCGGGTCTGGCGGAAAACCTCGAAGCCATGGGGGAGTTCCGGCTGACTATTGCGGTGGTGGGCATGCTGGCCGACAAGGACATTGCCGGAGCGTTGAAGGCGCTGTCCGGGAAAGTCGACGTGTGGTTGCTGGCCGGACTGAACGTGCCGCGCGGAGCTTCGGCGCAAGCGCTTGCTGCGGTGGTTTCCGGAGGTGGGGCTACGCCCGGCCTCGCCGGGCGGGTGGAGTGCTTCGACTCGCCCGAGAGGGCATTCCGCCGTGCTGTCGGTCTGGCCGGGGAAAATGATAGAATCGTCGCTTTCGGATCGTTCTACACGGTGGCCGCCGTCCTGCGCGATCTCGGGCAGGACTCCTGATACAACCGTACGCTCGTCACTGATTTTTTCAAACATGTCCGACTCCCCAGACGCACAACTGCAGCTGAAAAAACGCGCCCGCCGCCGGTTGGTCGGTGCCGTGGCCTTCGCCGGGCTGGCTGCGGTGATTTTGCCGATGGTCATGGATGAGGAACCGAAACAGCAGGTGCAGGACATCCAGATCCGTATTCCCGGCCAGGAACAGGCTCCGTTTGCACCGAAACTGAAACCGGCAACGGCCGAAAAGAAGGAAGAAAGCCTGCCGGCACAGCCTGCGCCCGTTGCCGCGCCGGCCGTAAAGCTGGCCGAGCCTCCGGTGAGCAAGGCTCCGGAAAAGCCGGTTGAGAAGGCTTCCGAGAAGTCGACTGAAAAGACAGCAGCGGAAAAGCCGGCAGCGAAGCCAGCCGAAAAGACTCCGGAAAAGGCGGCTGACAAGGCTGCCAACGGGCGCGATGCCCAACGCGCAGCGGATATTCTCGGAGGCAAGGCGGCGGGTGAATCGGCGCCGGCCAATGGAGGACAGTTCGTGATTCTTATTGGTGCGTTCTCCAATCCAGCCAACGTCAAGCAATTGCAGACCAAGATCGGGGAACTCGGCATCAAGGTTTACACGGAATCCCTCGACTCGCCGGAAGGCAAGAAGACACGGGTTCGCGCCGGCCCGTTCGCAAGTCGCGACGCGGCCGACAAGGCGTTGGAGAAAATGAAGCGCATCGGTGTCAACGGAGTGGTTGCGGCCAGGCAATGACGCCTTTTGACTACGCAGTGTTGGTTATCCTGCTGGCCTCGATGCTTCTTGGCGCGTGGCGAGGAGTCGTTGGCGAGATCATTGCCTTGGCCGCGTGGGTGCTCGCCTTTTTTGCGGCGAAGTGGTGGGCGGACGAGTTTGCGCGGCAGTTTCTGACCGGCATCGCCGATCCCGCCGTGCGCATCGTGGTGGCCTGGGTGCTGGTGTTCGTGATCGTGCTGTTGCTTATGGCGCTGGTGCGCCTGGCGATCCGCGGGCTGCTCAAGGCGCTTGGCTTGAGCCTCTCCGATCGGGCGCTGGGGGTGCTGTTCGGTATGGCGCGCGGGGCGCTGATCGTTCTGGCGCTGGTGGGGTTGGGCGGCATGTTGTCGCTGGCCAAGGAAAAATGGTGGAGCGAAGCATATTTCTCCGCTCCGCTCGAAACGGCGGTGCTGGCGTGCAAGCCCTGGCTGCCGCCGGAAGTGGCTAAACGAATTCGTTTCAGGTAGGAAAATTCTATGTGCGGTATTCTCGGAGTCATGGCCAACACGCCGGTCAATCAGCTTCTTTACGACGGGCTGATGGTGTTGCAGCATCGGGGTCAGGATGCGGCAGGCATTGCCACGGGCAAGGGTAATGCCTTTTTCATGCACAAGGGCTCGGGGATGGTGCGCGACGTCTTCCGTACGCGCAACATGCGCGCCTTGCCGGGCAACATGGGCATCGCCCACTGCCGCTACCCGACGGCCGGATCGTCGTCCGACTCCGCCGAGTCACAACCGTTCTACGTCAACTCCCCGTTCGGCATCGTGCTCGCGCACAACGGCAATCTGACCAATACGGAGCAACTGCAGGACGAGATGTTCCGCCAGGATCTGCGGCACATCAACACCAATTCCGATTCGGAAGTGCTGCTCAACGTGCTGGCGCACGAACTGCAGGAATCGGCCAAGGGCTTCCAACTGGATCTGGATACCATCTTTGCCGCGGTCGCCGGCGTGCATCGCCGTTGCAAGGGCGCCTACGCGGTGGTGGTCATGATTGCCGGCTATGGCTTGCTGGCCTTCCGCGACCCGTTCGGCATCCGCCCGCTGGTCGTCGGAATCAATCAAACGGCGCAAGGACCGGAATACCTGGTGGCCTCGGAATCCGTGGCGCTCGATACCCTCGGCTTCCAGGTGCTACGCGACGTGGCGCCGGGCGAGGCGTTGTTCGTCGATATGTCGCACCAATTGCACTTTCGCCAGTGTGCTGAAAAGCCTGTACTGTCGCCGTGCATTTTTGAATATGTCTATCTGGCGCGCCCGGACTCGGTCATCGACGGCGTTTCGGTGTATGAGACCCGTCTGCGCATGGGCGAGCACCTGGCCGACAAGGTGGCGCAAAAACTGCCCGTCGACGATATCGACGTGGTCATCCCGATTCCCGATTCGAGTCGTCCGTCGGCGATGCAACTGGCCCAGCGCCTGGGTATCCCTTATCGCGAAGGGTTCGTCAAGAACCGCTACATCGGTCGCACCTTCATCATGCCGGGGCAATCGATCCGCAGGAAATCGGTGCGCCAGAAACTCAATACCGTCGGCCAGGAGTTCAAGGGCAAGCGCGTGCTGCTGGTTGACGATTCCATCGTACGCGGTACGACCAGCCAGGAAATCGTCGATATGGCGCGGGCTGCCGGAGCACTCAAGGTTTATTTTGCCTCGGCCGCGCCACCCGTGCGCTTCCCCAATGTCTATGGCATCGACATGCCGACGCGCAGCGAACTCATTGCTACCGGACGTTCCGAGGACGAGATTGCCCGCGAGATAGGTGCCGATGCCCTTGTCTATCAGGATCTCGACGAGCTCAAGGCGTCGATTCGTGAGCTCCGGCCGGCGCTGACCTGTTTCGACAGCTCGTGCTTTGACGGGCAGTATGTTACCGGCGACGTGACGCCGGAATACCTCGACGCCATCGAGCGGGCGCGCGAAGGCAAGGTTGCCTCGGCCGTGGTCGATGGTGGTGATTCCCGCCAGCTTGACCTCAACCTGAAGACGTCGGGCTGACCGGGCCTGCAGGAAATACCGGTAATCGCGTATTGATGGGTGCCGCCAACGGAAACGATAATGGCATTCCCAGAGGATCCTAGCGGCAGGCAACGGTAATCAGGTGCAGGTGTGGTGAAGACAACGGCAGGGCGCGGCGAGAGCACGGACGAAGCAGAGACTGTCGCTCGCAGGATTCCTCTCAAGTACCGGTTGTTTCGCTGGGCGGTATTTTTTGGCACGCTGTCTGCCATTTCGGCGGGCGTGTATTACGAGGTTCGCGAGTCGTCCTTGCAGGCGACTTTTTTCTCGGCTCTGGCAGAAAAAATCCGTTGGGACGTGCAGCCCGGGGCGAATGCCGAGTTGTGGCTGCCGCAGTCGGGACCGTATGACCGCCGCCTGGGATACGCCCGAATGAGCGACATGCTGCCGCGTCTTGCCGGTGCCGGTTACGAGATCACAGCCCAGGCGCGACAGTCGGAGGAATTCCAGGAAGCCGTTTTGCGCGGTTTCTATCCGATCTACCGCGAAAAGACGCAGGCCGGGCTGACGCTGTTCGACCGCAAGGGGGTTCCGTTGCAGCAGAGCCGCTTTCCGGAGCGGCAGTACGCGTCGTTCGACGATATTCCGCCGGTACTGGTCAATGCTCTGCTCTATGTCGAAAATCGCGACCTGTTGACGCCCGATTACCCGCGGCGGAATCCGGCTGTCGATTGGGGGCGTTTCGCCCGCGCCGCGGTCGGGCAGGGCTTGCGCGTCATCGATGGCGAGGGCAGTCGCGCCGGCGGCAGCACGCTGGCGACGCAGATCGAGAAATTTCGCCACTCACCGGGAGGACGTACGCACGGCTCCGGCGACAAGTTGCGGCAGATGGTTTCGGCCTCGCTGCGGGCCTATCTCGATGGCGAGGAAACGCTGGATGCGCGCCGGCGCATCGTGCGTGATTACCTCAACTCGGTGCCGCTCGCCGGATTGGCCGGCTATGGCGAAGTCAACGGCCTCGGCGATGGGTTGTGGGCGTGGTACGGGCGCGATTTCGCGACGGCGAACCGAATCCTGGCGGACGAGAATGCCGATCTGCAACTGCGCGCGCAGGTGTTCCGCGAAGCGCTTTCCCTGATCGTTGCGCAGCGCCGTCCTTCCGGGCTGCTGCTCGAATCCACCGAACGGCTTAACCGCCTGACCGACAGCTATCTGCGCCTGCTGGCCGGCGCCGGCGGGATTCCCGAAAGCCTGCGCGATGCGGCTTTGCGCACGCGTCTGGCGCCGGCGCGCCGAGTCAGGGAGAACGGCAGCGTATCCTTCGTTTCGCGCAAGGCGGTGAACGACGTGCGCGTGATGCTTGGAGAACTGCTCGCCGTCGAGGATCTGTACGCGCTCGACCGTTTCGACATGGAGGCGAGGACGACGCTCGACGCCGCCGCGCAATCGGCGGTCACGGCACAGCTCTCGCGCATGGCCGACTCGGACTACCTGCGCTGTGGCGGCTTCCGCGAACCCCGGCTGCTCGCCCGCGGCCAGCCATCCGGCGTCAACTACAGCTTCACGCTCTACGAGACGACGCCGCTCGGCAACCTGCTGCGTGTGCAGGCGGACAACCTCGATCAGCCGCTCGACATCAATTCCGGCACCAAACTCGATCTGGGCTCCAGTGCCAAGTTCCGCACCCTGGTGTCCTACCTGAACGTCATCGCCGACCTGCACCGGCGCTACGCCGGAATGGATGCCAAGGAACTCGCCGAAATTGCCACCCGCCCTGGCGACCGGCTGAGCAGCTGGGCCATCGGCTACCTGCGCGACCACCGCGAGGCCAATCTTGCGGAAATGCTCGATGCGGCGCTGGAGAGGCGCTACTCGGCAAACCCCAACGAGACCTTTTTCACCGGCGGCGGGGTGCACCGCTTCTCCAATTTCAAGCGCGAGGACGACGGGCAGACACCTACCGTCGCCGGGGCGCTCGAACAATCGGTGAACCTGGTGTTCGTCCGTATCATGCACGATGTGGCGCACTACCATGCCTACGAGGCAGAGGATGCGCCGGCCCGCGGGCTGCGCGAAGGTGATGCCAAAACCCGCGAAGAATTCCTCAATCGGTTCGCCGAACGCGAGGGGATCGGCTTCCTGCGCACCTTCTGGCACAAATACCGCGACATCGACCCGGCCGAGCGCCTCGACATACTGGCCGATTCGGCCCCGGCGCGGCAGGCTCCGCTGGCCGCGGTGTTCCTGGGTGTGAATCCGGACAGTTCCTTCGATGCATTTGTCACCTTCATGCGCCAACGTCTTGGCGACAAGGCCGGCAGCGAAGCCGGCCTGCGCCGCGTGTACGACGCCCACGCGACGCGCCAGTACAACCTTTCGGATCTCGGCTATCTGGCGCGCGTTCACCCACTCGAGCTGTGGCTGGTGCGCTATATGCGGGCGCACCCTGACGCCGGATTGCGGGATATCGTTGCCGACAGCGTCGCCGAGCGTCGCGAGGCCTCGCGCTGGCTGTTCGCCAGCCGCTTCCGCCATGCCCAGCAGGTGCGCATCGACATCGTCGTCGAAGTCGCGGCCTTCGAGCGCATTGCCGCGGAGTGGCGCCGGCTGGGCTATCCGTTCGAACAGCTGGTGCCCTCGCTGGCCACTTCGATCGGCAGTTCGGCCGACCGGCCGGCGGCACTTGCCGAACTGATGGGCATCGTGGTCAATGATGGGGTTCGTCGCCCGACAGTGCGTGTCGATAGCCTGCTCTTCGCCGCCGAAACGCCTTACGAAACACGGCTCGAGCGCCGCACCGAGGCCGGAGAGCAGGTGCTGCTACCCGAAGTCGCCCAGACTGCCCGGCGTGCCTTGCTGCGCGTTGTCGACAGCGGTACCGCCCGGCGGGTCAAGGATGTCTATCGCGATACCGACGGCAAGCCGATCCGCGTCGGCGGCAAGACCGGTACTGGCGATCACCGTTTCCAGACCATCGGTGCCGACGGCGAAGTCAAGAATTCGCGCGTGATGAACCGTGCCGCGACGTTTGCCTTTTACCTGGGCGATCGCTTCTACGGCGTCGTGACCGCCTTCGTTCCCGGCGCCAAGGCGGCCAACTACGATTTCACTTCGGCCTTGCCGGTGCAGATCCTCAAGGAACTGCAACCGGTGTTGCAGCCGCTTATTTCAGGGGGGGGAGCCGTTCCCGGGCGTTGCGCCGGGATCGGGCGCTCGAGCGGCTAGATGTCGGCTGTAACCGGATCAGTTCGGCAGCCAGGCAGTTGGCATCTTGAATGAATCGCGCAGCATGTAGCTCATGGGCATCCTGAGGTTGTTCCGGTGCGGCGGAATCGGCGATTCGAACCACTTGCGGTAGATGGCGTGGACTTCTCCGCTGGTGATGATGCGGGCGATTTCCGTATCGACCAGCTTCTTGAACGACGGATCGTCCTTGCGCAGCATGATCGCCAACGGCTCCACCGTCAGCGCTTCACGGGTAATGGCATAGTCATCCGGGTTTTTTGCCGTGGACCGCAGGCTGTAAAGAAGCACGTCGTCCATGATGAAGGCGTGAGCCTTGCCGGATTCCACGAGAGCAAAGGATTCCACGTGATCCTTGCCAAGAATCACTGTCGCGCGTAGCGAGCGCTCCTCATTGCGCTCCTTGAAGAAGCGTTCGGCGCTGGAGCCCTGCGTGGTGACCACGGTTTTTCCGGAGAGATCGAAGATCGATTTGATGCCGCTATCCTCGCGCACCAGCAGGCGCGCGGCGGCAATGAACGTCGGAATGGTGAACTCGACTTCTTTGCGGCGCTCCGCGGTGCTGGTGGTCGATCCGCATTCGAGATCGATTTCGCCGGAAGTCAGGGCCGAAATGCGGCTGGATGTCGACACCGGAACGTACTTGACAACGAGGTTGGTGCGTTTCAGTTCCCGTTTGACGGCCTCGATCACTTTGGTACAGAGCTCGATTGAATAGCCGATCGGCTGCCTGGTTTCCGCAAGATAGGAAAAAGGGGGAGAGGATTCGCGAAAGCCGATGGAAACCGCGCCCGTTTCGGCGATCTTCTGCAGTGTCGCCGCGGATTGAGCGCCAATCGGCAGCAGCAGGGACAAGAGGAAAAATGCGGATAAGCTTCCTTTGCGGAAATCGCGATATCGGTTGTTGCTCATGACCACTCCCTGGAATTTTTTGCAGACTTTCGGAAAAGAACCCAAGCGCGAAAGGCGCGGAAATTTTGCCGGTTCTTGTGCGACTCGTTTTCTTGCATCGGCGCGGCCTTGCTTCTCATAGCACGGACCGTGCCCGGGCAATGCCAGGTGTGAACTGTCCTGTGTCGGCGGTAATGCGGAAGGCCATGAGGATGAACTCGCCGTGGAAGCCGCAGATGTTCGGAAGGGCGGATTTTTAGGATGTCTGGCGTCCGGGAAAGCGGAAGTCCCGTTGCTTCAAATCGACGAGCTGCGGGCGATGTGGTCTGATGCGCTTCTTTGCCGGGCGGATAAAAAGGAGACCGGCATTCCGCACGGCGCGGGCGAACGGATTCCTATCGGATCCATTCGTTGAAGCAGGTCCGGGCGCTGTCGATCAGTTCGCCCGCTGTCATGCCGATCGGGCCGATGCCATTGGCCGCGAGCCGGTCGGCGGCGCAACCGTGCAGATGTACTGCGGCGAGCAGGGCGTCCAGGGGCGGCCATCCCTGGGCCAGCAGGGCGGTAGCCAGACCGGTCAGCACGTCACCGCTGCCGGCCGTGGCCAGGCCCGGGTTCCCGGTGGTGTTGATGAACCAGCGGCCATCGGGAGTGGCCACAACCGTGCCGCAGCCTTTCAAGGCCACGTGCGCGTCGAAGCGGGACGCTAGTTCCAGTGCGGCGGCAAGTCGGTCGTTCTGAATGTCGGAAGTCTGGCAGTCAAGCAGGCGTGCGGCTTCTGCCGGATGCGGGGTGAGCAGGGTCGGAGCCGTGCGTGCGCCGAGCGCGACATGCAACTCGCCGTTCTCGGCGATCCGGTTCAAGGCATCGGCATCGAAGACAAGCGGAACATCGAGGCTGCACGCATTCTCGATCAGGTCGATCACTTCTCCGTTGTTGCCCATGCCCGGCCCGCATCCCAAGGCCGACAGATCGGTGGCCAGCAGCCGGTCGGGTCGGCGGATCATCAGTTCCGGCTGCGCCGGATCGAATGGCGGTGCCTTTTCGTCGATCAGCCCCAGATAGACGCGCCCGCTGCCGAGGCGCAGCGCGGCGCGGGCAGCCAACAGTGCCGCGCCGACCATGCCTGCGGTTCCGCCGAGAATGACTGCGCTGCCGAAACTGCCTTTGTGCGAGTTCAGCTTCCGGGGTTGAAGTTGTGCCCTGAAATCGTCAAGCGTGATGCAATGTCCCGGATGCACGGCGAAACCCGGCGTGTCGATATCGAGCGGGGCAGTTTCGACCTTGCCGCAGAAATCGGGGCCGTCGGCGGTGAACAGTCCGGGTTTCGCGGCGATGAAGGTGATCGTATGACTGGCGCGGATGGTCGCACCCCGTCGCGTTCCCGTATCGGCATCGAGTCCACTCGGGCAGTCGAGTGCCAGCAGCGGGCTGCCGTCACGGCGCGACAGCGTGTTGGCCTGCTCGATCAGGGCGGCGTGAAGACCGCCGATCTCGCGCTTGAGACCAATGCCGAAGAGTCCATCGATGATCAGCGACCAGCGCCTCCCGTCGGGGATGCTCGCGCAGATCCGGCCCCCGCCGGCAGAGAAACGTTGAAATGCGTCGGCGGCATCGGTTGGCAACGTGGCGACGTCTCCGCTGAATACCACGCAGGTATCGAAAAAACGCTCGCGCAGCAGGCGGGCGGCCTCGAAGGCATCGCCGCCATTGTTGCCGGGACCGGCGAGGACCAGTATCGGAGCGTTTCGGTCGGTGCAGATGGAGTTGGCTAGTTCGGCGGCGGCGCGGCCGGCGCGCTGCATCAGGGGAAGGCCGGAAGCGGCGGCTTCAATCCGGCGGATGTCTTCGGTTCGATAGATCGGCGCGGGCGGCATGGCGGAAGACCGGGAGTCGAGGCGTCATTCATTCTACCTTGAACCCGGATCGTCCGTCAGGGCGCGAAGCGAACGTATTTGCGGTTGGAGCATCAGAGCCTGATAGCCAATACGCCAGTCTTTACGAATGAATCCGACCAACCCTCATCTTCCGAAAACCGCTTCGCCCTGCATCAACGAGTGCCGGCTCGACCCGCGGACGGGTTGGTGCCGGGGCTGCCTGAGAACGATCGATGAGATTTCGGCCTGGCCCGATGCTTCGGAAGCCGCGCGGCGAAGTATTCTGGAAGTCGTGCTGAAGCGACGCGGGGAATTGAGCGCATGAACGATCAGGCTGAACGTCGCGAGACGGTTTACGTCTGCGCCGGCATTTGCCGGCCAAACCCGAAAACGAATACCTGCGTCGGCTGCGGTCGCCCGTGGGATGTCGTTCCCAAACCTGACTCCCAGTTCAAGCCCGAAAGCGGTTCTGGACAGCCCGCCGATTCGCTTCGCCGTATCGAGTAGGCAACCCTCTGTTGCTGTGCGTCCGTGGCACGAATGCCAACCCGGCCCGAGAAGGGGTTCTCTCGGCTATAATGCCGCCTTCTCCTTGTTTTCAGGCAGATTTTGCCTATTTCCTGCTCTTTCCCAGGTAGACCATGGCCGACATCCTCTTCTTGCGCGGGGCTCCCGCTTTTTCCGTTTTCCGGCTGCAGGGCTTGCAGCAACGCATCCAGGTCGTGGTTGCGGGCGCCCGGATCGTCAGCGCCGACTATTGGCACTTCGTCAAGCTGAACAAGCCGCTGGGCGATGAGGGAAAGCGCCAGTTGGCGGCGCTCCTGGAGGAGCGTCCAGCCGACCCGGCGGAGGGCGGAGACCTGTTTCTCGTCACCCCGCGCATCGGGACGATCTCGCCGTGGTCGTCCAAGGCCACCGACATCGCCTGGAACTGCGGGTTGGATGCTGTCGAGCGCATCGAGCGCGGTATCGCGCTGCGCATCGAGGGATGTGGAAATATGCGTGCGCAGGTAGCCGCTTTGTTGCATGACCGCATGATCGAGGCCGTGCTCGCGGATTTCGGGCAGACCGCCGAGTTGTTCCGCCATTTCCCGCCGAAACCGATGTCTTCGGTCGACCTGCTGGCCGGCGGCCGTGACGCGCTGGTCGAGGCCAACACGCGCCTGGGGCTTGCACTGTCCGAGGACGAGATCGATTATCTCGTCGATCTGTTCGTCGTGAAAACCGGGCGCAATCCGACCGACGTCGAACTTATGATGTTCGCGCAGGCCAATTCCGAACATTGCCGGCACAAGATCTTCAATGCCTCGTGGATCATCGATGGCGAAGCGAAGAAGGAGACGCTGTTCGGCATGATCCGTGAAACGCACGCGGCACATCCGGAAGGCAACATCGTCGTCTATTCGGACAATTCCTCGGTATTCGAGGGCGCCGAGGTCGAGCGCTTCTACCCGGACGCGGAGGGTACGTACCGCTGGAACAGGGAATTGACCCACATCCTGGCCAAGGTCGAGACGCACAACCACCCGACGGCCATTTCGCCGTTTCCCGGCGCCGCTACAGGCTCGGGCGGCGAAATCCGCGACGAAGGCGCCACCGGTCGTGGATCCAAGCCCAAAGCCGGCCTTTGCGGCTTTTCCGTGTCCAACCTCTATTTGCCGGACGCGCGGCAGCCCTGGGAAGCGGCCATGGCCGGCTACGGCCGCCCGTCGCGCATTTCTTCGGCGCTCGACATCATGTTGGAGGGGCCGATCGGTGCGGCGGCGTTCAACAACGAATTCGGCCGCCCGAACCTGGCCGGTTATTTCCGCACCTACGAGCAGGCCGTGGGGCAGGGGGGCGACGCCGTCGTGCGCGGCTACCACAAGCCGATCATGGTGGCTGGTGGCGTCGGCAACATTTCGGACAGTCAGTCGCACAAGGCGCCGAGCTTTCCTCCCGGCACTCTGCTCATCCAGCTCGGCGGGCCTGGCATGTTGATCGGGCTCGGCGGCGGCGCGGCCAGTTCGATGAGCACCGGAACCAACGCCGAAGACCTCGATTTCGCGTCGGTGCAGCGCGGCAACCCGGAAATGCAGCGGCGCGCGCAGGAAGTGATCGACCGTTGCTGGCAACTGGGTTCGCCGGCGAGGGACATCGCGGCGCCGGGCGATGGCAACCCGATCCTGTCGATCCACGACGTTGGCGCCGGTGGTATCTCCAACGCGCTGCCGGAATTGGCGCACGGCGCCGGCGTCGGTGCGCGCTTCGAACTGCGCGACGTGAAGATCGAGGAACCGGGCATGTCGCCGGCGGAAATCTGGAGCAACGAATCGCAGGAGCGTTACGTGCTGGCCATTCCGCCGGGCCGCCTGCCCGAGTTCCAGGCCATGTGCGAGCGCGAGCGCTGCCCGTTCGCCGTGGTCGGCGTGGCAACGGATGACAACCGGCTGGTCGTGGCCGACCGGCATTTCGGCAACAACCCGGTCGATATGGACATGGACGCGCTGCTCGGCAAGCCGCCGCGCATGACGCGCGATGTGACGCACCTGCCGGCGGCGGATGTGCCGTTCGACCCGTCGTCAGTCGATGTCAAGGAGGCCGCCTACCGCGTGCTGCGCCTGCCGACCGTGGCTGACAAGACTTTCCTGATCTCGATCGGCGATCGCTCCGTCGGCGGCATGACGGCGCGCGACCAGATGGTCGGGCCGTGGCAGGTGCCGGTGGCCGACGTGGCGGTGACGACGATGGGGTTCAATACGCTGCGCGGCGAGGCGTTCGCCATGGGCGAGCGCACGCCGGTAGCGATCCTCGACGCGCCGGCCTCGGGCCGCATGGCCGTCGGCGAGGCGCTGACCAACATCGCCGCGGCGCGCATCGCCAAGCTTGGCGATGTCAAGCTCTCGGCCAACTGGATGGCGCCGGCCGGCGTCCCCGGCGAGGACGCGCGGCTGTTCGACACGGTGCGCGCGGTATCCGACCTGTGCCAGAAGATTGGCGTATCGATCCCCGTCGGCAAGGATTCGCTGTCGATGCGCACGGCCTGGGACGACCAGGGCGAAGCGAAGCAGGTGGTCGCACCGCTGTCCCTGATCGTCAGCTCGTTCGCTCCGGTGCAGGACGCGCGGCAAACCCTGACGCCGCAACTCAAACTGGACGGCGGCGATACCGATCTGGTACTGATCGACCTCGGCGAGGGCCAGAACCGCATCGGCGGTTCCGCGCTGGCGCAGGTCTTCAACGCCACCGGTTCGAAGGCTCCGGACGTCGATGCCCCGGAGTTGCTCCCGGCTTTCTTCAAGGCGGTACAGAAACTCGCCGGCGACGGCATGCTGCTGGCGTACCACGACCGCTCGGACGGTGGCCTGTTCGCCTGCGTTGCCGAAATGCTCTTCGCTTCCCGCTGCGGCGCCACCATCGACCTCGACGGCCTGTGCGACGGCACGCGGCGCGGCCAGGTGAAAGCCCTGTTCAGCGAGGAACTTGGCGCCGTCGTGCAGGTGCGCCGCTCGGTGCGCAACAACGTCCTGTCGACATTGCAGATGGCCGGCCTCGGCGCCACCGTCATTGGTGCGCCTGATCATAGCGGCGAACTGCGAGTTTTCTGCAAGAACGACGCGGTGTTGTGCGAAAAACGTGTCGACCTGCATCGCGCATGGTCGGAAACAAGCTTCCGCATGCAGTCGCTGCGCGACAACCCCGAATGCGCGCAGCAAGAGTACGACCGCCTGCTCGACACCAACGACAAGGGCCTGTCCGTCGCGCTGAGCTACGACCCGGCGGAAGACATCGCCGCGCCGTTCATCGCCACCGGCGTGAAGCCGAAGATCGCCATCCTGCGCGAGCAGGGCGTCAACAGCCAGATCGAGATGGCCGCCGCGTTCGACCGTGCCGGCTTCGCCTCGGTCGACGTGCATATGAGCGACATCCTGGCCGGCCGTGTTTCTCTGGCCGGCTTCAAGGGCGCCGTGGCCTGCGGCGGCTTCTCCTATGGCGACGTGCTCGGCGCCGGCAAGGGCTGGGCGCGCACGATCCTGTTCAACCCGCGCGCGCGCGACGCGTTCTCGGCCTTCTTCGGCCGCGGCGATACGGTCGCGCTGGGTGTGTGCAACGGCTGCCAGATGATGAGCGCGCTGAAAGACCTGATTCCCGGCGCTGAAGCCTGGCCGCGCTTCGAGCGCA
>JARKPC010000286.1 GCA_029975435.1 Propionivibrio sp.
GCGGCCACGACACTGTTCTGGGCATCGGCCGATGAACGCTCCGACCCTTCGCGGTTCAGCTTCTGGAGTTCGTCTGTCTGATCACGCAGGGAATTGGCTTCCTTGACCCACGTGGTCTTGCGCAACTGTTGCGCCTCATCGGCTTTCCCGGCCTTGGCCAGTGACACCGCCTCGTTGACCGTAGCACGGTAGGCCGCAGCGCCTTTGACGGCCTGCTCGAATACCTTTCGTTCCGTATCGTTCGAGATCAGTGGCTCGTATTTCTTCAACGCCGCGCCGAGTTCGGCATCGAGGTCGTTCAGCGATTTCTCGATTTTTCCACGCTCGTCGTCGCTGGCCGGAAGCAGGTATTCCAGGCTGCGTACCCGGTAGCGCAAACGCAGCTGGCTGATTTCCCCGGCCGCCTGCACCGACGGCAGCCAGTTCTTGGCAATCTCTTCCGTATCGCGGCCAACGGCCTTGATCTGGACGATGCAGAAGACGATGGCCGCGACGAGCACGCCACCACTGACGACGAAATTGATGAGGAGCTTGCCGCGCAAGCTCAGGTTGTCGAACCATCCCATGATTGCCTCCTACCGTCTCTTTGTTGAACTGCGCCTGGTTTTCCAACGGTTGTTTTGTTTAGAGCTTATACACGAACAAACCGCCTTACAACGAGAATTGTTGCCGGGAGCCCGTGCAATGGAAAGCATCTCTCCTTGTACAGGAGAATCGGACTGCCGCAACGATTCGGTTATGCGGTTTTTTGATGGCTTTCGATCCTCAATCAACCATGGCTGCCACGGAGAATGACAGAAAGCACCGCAGGTCTTTCAGCCGGCTTCCGGCCCTTTCGCCTCCTGACCATGATCGAGGCTGGCGATCTGCGCCCGTGCGCTCTCGCACGCGCGCGCCAGCGCTTCCGTCTGGATTCCGTACTTCTCGACATGATCGGCCTTGATGCTCTGGCAGAGATCTTCGGCAGCCCGGCTGATGGCATCGATGCCGAGGGTGCCGGCCTCCCCTTTCAGGCCACGCGCCGCCGGATACAGGCGTGCGTAGTCGAATGTCCGCAGGAACTCGCGCAAGCGCTGCGGAGTCCCGCCCATTCGTAACAACAACGAAGCCACTGGAGTATTTCTCCGAAATACTGACGAAAGTGCAACTCGAGGATCTATTGAATACCAGCCGGAACATTTCTCGGGTTCTGAATGCTCAGTGAAATTCAAGCCCGTCAGACACTCAACCCATCTCCTCGCGGATGTTCCGGGCCCAAGGAGTCCCTCACCCCCCGCCCAGCGCCTTGAACAGCGTCATGCGATTGCTCTGCTCGGTCAGTTGCAGGGCGATCAGGCTTTTCTGCGCGACGTAGAGCGATCGCTGCGAATCGAGCACGTTCAGGTAGCTGTCCGCACCGGACCGGTAGCGCTCCGTGGACAAACGGAGACTGGTGGCATAGGCATCGACTTCCGCTTGCTGCGCGGCCATGCGCTCGTTCAAGGTGCCGCGTTCGGAAAGCGCATCGGCGACTTCCCTGAAGGCCGTCTGTACCGCCTTCTCGTACGAGGCGACCCGGATGTCGCGCGTCGTTTCGGCAACGGCCAGCGCTGCGCTCAGCCTGCCGGCGTTGAAAATCGGCAAGGTCAGTGCGGGAATGAAAGTCCACGCCCGGGTGCCGGCATCGAACAGATTGCTTAGGCTGGAACTTGCCGTTCCGACGCTGCCGGTCAGGGTAATCGACGGAAAGAAGGCCGCGCGTGCCGCTCCGATGTCGGCATAGGAGCCGATCAGCGCATGCTCGGCCGAAACGACATCGGGACGTCGCAGCAGAATCTCCGACGACAGCCCGCTCGGTACCTCCACCAGCGCCAGAGCGCTCTCGCCTACATTACTGCCTGCCGCCGGCAGATGATCGGCGGGCAGCGGCGCTCCGACCAGCAGATCGAGCGCGTTGCGCGATTGCTCGACCAAGCTGATATAGCGGGCAACATCGCCGCGTGCCGCTTCGGTCGTGGCCTGCGCCTGCGCCACGATCAGACGCGACGTGCCACCCAGCGCCTGCAACTGGCGTGTCAGCTCCAGCGTCTTGTTCCGGCTGTCCAGTGTTTCCTGCGCCAGACGGAGCAGATCCTGATAGGCCGCAAGCGTCAGCCAGGCATTGGTCACTTCGGCGATCAGGCTGGTGCGGACGCTGCGCTGCGTCGCCTCGGTGGCCAAAAAATCCTGCAGCGCCGCATCCTTGAGGCTGGTGAGCCGCCCGAAAATATCCAGTTCATACGCGGTGACACCCAGGCCGCCACTGTACTTGCGGGTAATCGTCCCCTCGTTGCGCGCCGAGGAACCCCCCGCTGTCGCATTGACCGCCGGGTAGAGCGCGGCCTCCTGGATCTGATACTGCGCCCGCGCCTTCTCGATGTTCAGGGCGGCGATGCGCAGGTCGCGGTTGTTGAGCAGCGCCAGTTCGACCGTCTTCTTCAGGCGCTCGTTGGTGACGACGTGCTGCCAGTCGAGATCGGCCACCGCGCTTGCCGTCGCGGAGCGCCCGTCGAGCGTAGCCGGTACCGGCGCTTCGGGCCGCGCGTAGTCGGGCGCCAGGCTGGCGCACCCGGCGAGCAGGGTCAGGCAAACGAGGGGAATGACAAGGGCAACGCTTCGCATCAGGCATCCCCTTCGGCGCTGGCGACAGTCAGGTCGGCGGTTCCGGACGACGGGCGGCGCCGTTCGAAGAACCGGCAGATGAGGACAAAGAACAGCGGCACGAAGATCAGCCCCAGCACCGTCGCCGTGGCCATGCCGCCGAGCACGCCGGTGCCGATGGCCCGCCGGCTGGCCGAGCCCGCTCCGCTGCTGAAGGCGAGCGGCAGCACGCCCATCATGAAGGCCAGCGAAGTCATCAGGATCGGGCGCAGACGAAGGCGCACCGCCTGCAGCGTTGCCTGGACGAGTGTGTTGCCCTGTTCCTGCAGCGCCTTGGCGAATTCCACGATGAGGATGGCGTTCTTCGCGGACAACCCCACCGTGGTCAGCAGGCCGATCTGGAAATAGACGTCGTTTTCCAGCCCGGCCAGCCAGGTAGCCAGTACCGCCCCGATGATACCCAGCGGCACGACGAGCAGCACCGAGAACGGGATCGTCCAGCTTTCGTACAGCGCCGCCAGGCAAAGGAAGACGAACAGGATCGAGATGGCGTACAGCGCCGGCGCCTGTGAACCGGCGAGGCGTTCCTGGTACGACTGGCCGGCCCATTCGTAGCTGATTCCGGCGGGCAACTGCTTGATGATTTCTTCCACCGCCGCCATCGCGTCACCCGAACTGACGCCCTCCGCCGGGGCGCCGACGATTTCGTACGATGACATGCCACTGTAGCGTTCGAGCTTCGGCGAGCCAAACGTCCAGCTGGTCTTGGAGAATGTGGAGAACGGTACCATCTCGCCGGCACTGTTGCGCACGTTCCAGCGCGCCAGATCTTCCGGCTTCATGCGGAAGTCGGCATCACTCTGCACATATACCTTCTTGACGCGCGACTTGTTCAGGAAATCGTTGACATAGGTACCCCCCAACGCCGTCGACAGCGTACTGTTGATATCGCCAGTCGCCAGTTTCATTGCCGAAGCCTTGCGGTCGTCGATGGCCACCGAGAATTCGGCAACGTCGTCGAGGCCGCTGGCGCGCACCTGCGTCAGTCGTTTATCCTGACGCGCCAACTGCAGGAACTGGTCGCGCGCCTTGACCATCGCGTCATGGCCGTTACCCGCCAAATCCTGCAGCTCGACCGTAAAACCGGCGTTCGAGCCGAGCCCCCGTACGGCCGGCGGCAGCAGAACGAACAGACGGGCATCACGCAGCCCGCTCATGGCGCCGGTCATCTCGCGCGCCAGCGAGGCCGCGTCGTGGCCCCTGCCCCGGCGCAGGCTCCAGTCCTTCAACTTGATGAAGGCGTTGGCCGAAGCCTGGTCGCCACTCAGGCCGACGAGCGCGATATAGTCGCTGACGTCGGGGTGTTTGGAGAGGTAGTCCTCGAATTGGCGCAACGCGGCATCGGTACGCGTGAAGGTAGCGCCGGAAGGCATCTGGATCACCGCCATCAGCATCCCTTGATCCTCGTCGGGCAGAAAGGAAGTCGGCAGGCGCATGAACGACACCGCCAGCACACCGAGGATGAGCGCATAGATGGCCATGAAGCGCTTGCCGCGCTGCAGAACGCTGGCGACCCCACCCTGGTAGCGTTCGCTGCCGCGCACGAAGGCGCGATTGAAGGCGGCGAAGAAGCGCTGAACCGGGCCGTGCGGCGTCGAGTCCTCGTGGTGGTCGACGTCGGCGAGACGCAGTAGCGACGCACACAGCGCCGGCGTCAGGGTCATCGCCACCAGTACCGAGAGCAGCATTGAGGAAACGATGGTGATTGAGAACTGCCGGTAGATGACGCCCGTCGAACCTCCGAAGAAGGCCATCGGGATGAATACCGCCGAGAGGACGAGCGCGATGCCGACCAGTGCCCCGGTGATTTCCTGCATCGATTCGCGCGTCGCCTCGCGGGCGGAAAGTCCCCGCTCGGTCATCAAGCGTTCGACGTTTTCTACGACGACGATCGCGTCGTCGACCAGCAGACCGATGGCCAGCACCATGCCGAACATGGTCAGCGTGTTGATCGAATAGCCGAACGCCGCCAGCACGCCGAAGGTGCCGAGCAGTACCACCGGCACGGCAATCGCCGGGATGAGGGTGGCGCGCAGGTTCTGCATGAACAGATACATGATGCCGACGACGAGGATCATCGCCTCGATCAGGGTGATGACCACTTCTTCGATCGAAATTTTGACGAAAGGCGTCGTGTCGTAGCCGATCTCGGCCTTGATCTGGTCGGGGAAGTACGGCTGCAGTTCGGCGAGTTTGGCCTTCACCGCCTTGGCCACTCCCAGCGCGTTGGCGCCGGTCGCCAGTTTGACGCCCATCGCCGACGACGGCTTGCCGTCGAAACGCGTCTGGATCGTATAGCTTTCGCTGCCCAGTTCGACGCGCGCCACATCGGCCAGGCGCACGATGGTCCCGTCGCTGGCCGACTTGACCACCACGTTGTTGAACTCGTCGACCGTCCTGAGCTTGCTGCGCGCGGAAATCGTCGCGTTCAGTTGCTGCCCCTTCACCGCCGGCAGCGCACCGAGCTGGCCGGCAGACACCTGGGTGTTCTGGGCGGCGAGCGCCGAATTGATATCGGACGGCATCAACGCGTATTTCTCCAGCTTGCCTGGGTCGAGCCAGATGCGCATGGCGTAACCGGAACCGAACGCCTGCACCTCGCCAACGCCGTCGATGCGGCTGATGACATCGACGAGACTGGACGAGCTGTAGTCGCCGATGTCCGTCGCTGTGACCGCGGGATTGTCAGAGGTCA
>JARKPC010000119.1 GCA_029975435.1 Propionivibrio sp.
GTAAGCGTCCGGAGTTGGCCGTCCCATCTGCTCAGGGAGCAAACGAAAGAACCGTGTCCACGAATGCGATTTGTGGACACAGTCCTAATGGGTCAATTCAGCGGGGATGGCTCGTTTTGCTGCATGAGGTTCACCCGCCAAGGGAGCAGCTCGTCAATGGCCTTGACCGGGTGATCGGCGATTCTCTCCAGGACGTAGCGCAGGTACGCCTCCGGATCGAGTCCGTTGAGCTTCGCCGAGCCGATCAGGCTGTAAATTGCCGCCGCTCGCTCTCCGCCTGAATCGGCTCCGGCAAAGAGGTAGTTCTTCCGGCCCAGAGCCACGGCTCGCAAGGCGCGCTCCGCCGTGTTGTTGTCGATTTCCAGCCGGCCGTCGTCCACATAGCGCGCAAGCGCAGTCCAGCGCCCCAGCGAATAGTTGATCGCCGACGCCACGCTGGATTTCTTGCTCAGTTTGACCAGGGTGGCTTGCAGCCACTCGTGCATCGAATCCACCAAAGGCCGCGCCTTGGCGCGCCGCACCGCCACCCGCTCATCCGGAGGCCGGCCGCGAATCTCGCTCTCGATCTCGTACAGTTGCCCGATGCGCTTCAGCGCCTCTTCGGCCACCGGAGAAGCGTGCGCCTGATGCAGTTCGTAGAACTTCCGCCGGGCATGGGCCCAGCAGGCGGCCTCCTGAATGCGCCCATCTTCGTAGAGCCGGTTGAAGCCGGCATAGCCGTCGGCCTGGAGCGTGCCGCGGAAATCCAGCAGGTGCTTTTGTGGATGCTCGCCCTTGCGGTCGGCGGAGTAGGAAAACCAGACGGCCGGGGCGGCGGAATCTCCGGCGGGCCGGTCATCTCTGACATAGGTCCAGAGGCGGCCGGTCTTGGTCCGGCCATTGCCAGGCGCCAGTACCGGCACCGGCGTATCGTCACCGTGCAGTTTCGTGGCCGCCATCACGTAGCGCTGCAGCGCCTCCACCAGCGGTTGCAGCGTCCGACTCGCGCCTCCCACCCAGTCGGCCAGCGTCGAGCGATCCAGATCGATGCCCTCGCGTCCGTAGATGCCGGACTGGCGGTAGAGCGGGAGGTGATCGCAGTACTTTGACACCAGCACGTGGGCCAGAAGGCCCGGTCCCGCCAGGGCGCGGTCGATGGGCCGGCTGGGCGCGGGCTCCTGCAGGATCCGGTCGCAGCAGGTGCAGCTGAGCTTGGGCCGGACCTGCCGAATTACTTTGAAATGCCCTGGGACATATTCGAGCATTTCCGAAACGTCTTCTCCCAGCCGGCTCAGCTTGCCGCCGCAATCCGGACAGGAGGCCGCTTGCGGAGCGTACGTCTTCGTCTCGCGCGGCAGCTGCTCAGGCAGGGCGCGACGAGCCGGCTTGCCGGGCTCTTCCGATTCCTGTCGGCGAGGCACGATCGCATCGGTCTCGGGCGCCGCATGGTTGGCCTCCAGGTCTTCCAGTCTCAGTTCCAACTGTTCGATCTGACGGTCCAGCTTCTCGGACCTACGGCCGAATTGCATCCGCTTCAGCTGAAGGATCAGCAAACGGAGCTTCTCGATTTCGGTGTCGCGGGAGAGGATTTGGTCGTGCTGGCTGAGGACCAGCGCGCGAAGAGCATCGACGTCCAGGCCGCTGAGATCCGGAGGTGTTTTGGACGCGGCGGCCATGACTCTATTGTCTCACAAATAGCAACTAATATCGATAAAGTAGATGCTTTTCTGCGTGATTTTTGCCCGCCCAGTTACACTGCCAATTGCGGTGCCGCCGTCCGCACTGGCCGCCGCCAGTCGATCCCCTCCAGCATCATCGACAACTGCGCCCGCGTCAGCGACACCGTCCCACTCTCGGCATGCGGCCAGACAAAACGCCCCCGCTCCAACCGTTTGGCAAACAGGCAGAGCCCATCGCCGTCCCACCACAGCACCTTGATGAGATCGCCCCGGCGGCCACGGAAGACGAACACGTGCCCCGCGAAAGGATCCTGCTCCAAGGCTGTCTGCACCAGGGCGCTCAAGCCTGTGAACCCTCGCCTCAGGTCCGTCACTCCGGCAGCCAACCAGATCTGCGTGCCCGCCGGCAAGCTGATCATCCCAGCAAGCACTCCAAAACCACCCGGACGGTGGCTGGATCCGGAGCGCCTTCGATCGCCACCCAAGCCCGCTCGCTCTCAATTCGGATGGCGCCCGCCCTGCTTGCAGCGCATTGGTTGTGAGCCCGCTCACCCGCGGCCTTCCCTCCAGCAACCGGCCGATCCGTGATCCGTACGGGAACCAACTCCGCGCCCGCCAACTTCTCCTCAAGCAACCCCTCGCGGTGGAGCTTGCGCCAATGGAACACTTGGTTGGCATTCACTCCGTGAGCCCGTGCCACAACGGCCACCGAAACGCCTGGAACCAGGGTCTCTTCCACAATTGCTCGCCGCTCCTGCTTGGATCGCTTCCGCCTGCGCGCCTCCACCTCAACTGCCACCACATCGCCGACCATTTTCGACATCGAGCACCTCGTGGACACGTGACTCGTGCCCTGCTCCAGAATGCCCGCGATTCACTCGGCAGTAAAGACGGTCAGCACCGGACGCTTAC
>JARKPC010000120.1 GCA_029975435.1 Propionivibrio sp.
GGTGCGCCAGGCGAACGATCTCGCTCCGCAGTTCGATATTACGATCCGGCCGCCTTTGATAACGAAATGCGCTGGCACTGATCCGCGCAATCCGCAGGGATCGTCGCTCACTCAGGCCTATACAAGACAAAAACCGCACCAACTCGCGCCGGGCTGGTGCGGCTACCACTATTTTTGCAGTGACTCATTGATGACTTCGTTCTCGAGCATGGCGTTGGCCAGCAACCGCTTGAGCCGCGTGTTCTCGCCTTCGAGTTCTTTGAGCCGCTTGGCGTCCGAAACGCTCATGCCACCAAATTTGTTGCGCCACAGGTAAAAACTCGCCTCAGAAAATCCAAGGCTGATTGGTTGGACCCGCTTATCCAGGTGTCAGACCCGATTCTCGATGCGCCAGAACCGAAACGACCAAGTTATTGGTAGTCTTGGCGGCGGGTGCTGTCAATTCTCGATGGAGTAGTCCGAGTCTCTTGTTGGCGCCAGGAGAGCCCGCAAAAGCTGAAGCCCATGTTGTCTAGACATGGGCTTCTTAAATCTTTAACCCCGGCGCTCAAGGCCAAGGCGGTCGGCAGTTAGCCGTTCTTGTGCTGCTCGGTCATCTCTTCAAACTGTGGCGGATTCTGAGTCACTGTGCCTCCAGTCGCGTTGTTTCTCGAGGGGCCTGACCAACTTCCGGTCAGGCTTCGATTCCAGATTACTCCTCTGGTTAGAAAAGTCCACGGTTTGCTGAGCTGTTCGACGAGCACACCGCAGCATTTCAGAACATGAAAAACGGCCCACCAATAGGCGAGCCGCTCCGACGACTCAGCCCTCAGGCCGGGGAGGTCAGTCATTGCCCGAGAACCCCAAAAGGTGCAAGAGCGACAGGAAAAGGTTCAGTACCTTCAGGCACATGCTGACCCCTTCCATCGCGTAGTTGACTTCTTCACCACGAACCAGATGGCTGGAATATCATGCCGTCAGCACAGCAGCGCCAATTTGCGCTCAAGCTCGCGCTGGGCCGCAGGCTCAAGCAAACCGTGGCTGTCTCGTGTGCGGACCAGTCGGTCAGCTTCATCCAGCGGCCAACCCTCGGCATCATTATCGATAGCCAGCCAATTCTTGATTGCGTGCCGTCTGGCGTGGTTCGCGATTTGTTCGTAACGTGTCAGCGTGCTCCACCATTCAGCATCGATGCTGCTGTGCCAGGTGGCACCACACAGCCGTTTTTGGAGGCCTGGTGGCAGCCGTTTTGCGGCTGTGTGATACGACAATACGCGCACCCAGGTCGTTGCCAAAATCACCTGCACGGCCGGGTATGGAGCGAGGATTGATTCGACGATACCTGAGGCAGCGAATAATTCATGGTCTGCTCGTACAACGATACCTCTCTTGCGATACCAATAAACCTCGTCAGAATGCAAAACTCCGTCGTAGTCAAGGTAAACGACCGGTAGTGAGGGGTCGAGTCGTCGAGCGCGTATCATCGTCCGTGTCTATCAGAACATTGAGAAAAAGAATAGCGAGCTATTTTGAATACCACCCTCGTCGAAGTCTCGGCGTCATGATGCCATTGAAATCGTTGCGTTGGCACGTTACCGGCCAGCCTACACGTCAAGGTAGTGGCTTGAACCCAGTCACCAGGCAAAAATCGGCAGCGAGCCTCAACATCTGCGAATCAAACGACGTGCCAGCGGCAATAATCCAGCAACTTTCAAGTGGAGTGGTCAGATGACTGCATCAAGAAATCAACAGATGGTCAGGTTTCTCGGCGTGGCCGTGGTCGCCATCATGGTGGCCTGTTCGTGGCTGTCGCCATTCGATACGAAGGCCAACGAGCAGGTGGATGCTGGATTGAAACGAGCGGCGGCGACTTATGCGAGTGCTCGGCTACTCAATGGCGCTATCTCTGTAGTGCAGGGGACTCAAATCTCTGCGGCACCCGCGGGGATGGGGATGACGTTTGCGCCGGGCGAGGTTCTGGACCCGCTGAATGATTTGGTCGAACAGTTTTCTCAGGTGATGCTGGTGGCCATGGTCGCCTTTGGTGTGGAGAAGGTGCTATTGACGGTCGGCGCATCCTGGATGATTTCGCTGACGGTGTCTCTGGTTGCTGGGGTATGGGCCATCCTCTACGTGCGGGGATTGACAGGTCCGCGCTGGCTGGCGCGGCTGCTCATGGTCCTTCTCGTTACGCGGTTTGCGATGCCCGTATCGCTCATTGGAACGGAGGCGATTTTTCAGCAGTTCATGGCGTCGGATTATCAAGAGAGCCAAGAGGTGCTCAAATCGGTACAGGGAGAAGCCAGTACGCTGGGAGCTACCGGTGCAGTAGAAAAACAGGGGGTATGGGAAAAATTCAAGAGCGCTACGGTGGATGCTTTCGCGGAAGCCCGGGCAAATCTGGAGAACCTGAAGCGCGCTGCCGAGAACGCTGTCGAGCGCATCATCAAGCTCATGGCAATTTTTGTACTCCAGACAATCGTGTTGCCCGTCTTCTTCATTTGGGTGCTGCTCAGCATTGGCCGAGGCGCCTTCGAAATGCCAGCGTTACCCAAGGGGAACCGAACGACGTGCCAACGGCAATAACTCAGCAACCTTTCAAGGGGAGTGGTCAGATGACCCCATCAAGAAATCAACAGATGGTCAGGTTTCTCAACGTGGCCTTGGGCGCCACCGTGAGTTCCTGCCACTGACGGATGCTGTCGTCTACAACTATCAGGCCGGTGAACACACACTCGGTGTGTGCCCACTGCTGCCAAACTATACCTGCCATTCAGCCGCGCCATAAGCTAATTACTTGAGATACAACCCTTTGAAATACGAACATCAACCACAGACCGTCCATCTCGCTTGTAGAGTCCGAAGGTTTTCCCATCAAGCGACATTGCTCTAACCGAATAGCCAAGGTTGAGCGCGTAGTTGACCATTTCATCTTCTGATTCGACTTCCATGCCGTTCTCTTTTTTGTTTCCGCCTGTTCCACCCCTTGAAACGCGGAAGGCTGATTTCCCAGTCGTTCTGTTTTTCATCCGTACGGGATATAGCACCGTTCCGTTGTTAAGAACGAAGGAGAAAGCGTAGCTAAATCGCGCTAATTGCGTGGAGTCAAGTTTTGCCAACTCTTTCGAGAACACTGTCGTTGTTGATACGCCTCCCTTGATTGTTGTTTGAAGGGGTATGCTCTTGGTTGTCCAGCCCTGCACTGGCTGCGTTGTAGTTCCGCTTAGTGCGAAATCGACTGCCTCCTTCGCCATTACTCCATAACGGCCGCGCTCGCATGTGGCATCGAGCCACTGAGGCACCGGCTTCCCTTGCGATGCAAAATGCTCGACATGGACAACGACAATGTTCTCATCCGTATAAGCGATTTCGTTCAGCCAACGCCAGTTTCCCCCTCGTACTGATTCAAATAACTTAAATGCGCTTTTGACATAGTTGAGCTTGTGCCCCATCCCGAACAGTACGACAAGACGTGTACTCGGTGGGAGCGCGCAGAGGTGTTGTTTTACACAGTTCGAAGCGACCATGGCTCCAAAATCCGACGCTATGAACTTATCAAGCATGCCGCCACCAGACCCCTTCCATTCGTTGTCCTTGTGGTCGAACCGCTCGACTGTACACCGAATCATGGATGCGAAATGGAACGGCCCTGTCGTGTCCGAAATCGCTGCGCTAACTGCTGAGGAATAGTCGTTCCCAGACTCAATTTTCAAGATGCCCAAGTGCGAGAGAATCTTCCCGAGGTTCGTTCGGCCACCTTTATAGGCAATTTCGTCGTGCGGAGTGTTCAGGAGTGCGCCCGCTTGTGTGGGACCTTTTGAAAAACCGAGGACAACAACTTTTGGAGATGCGTTTCCCCAGGCCAAAGGATTTGCCGTAATTCTCCAATCGCCCTGGGTGACTGTGCTGATATCGAATTTGACGACCTCTTCGAGGAAACACCGATTACAATCGATTCGACCTGAAATTGGTAAATTTGCCATTGGTCATTCTCAGTGATTAAGCTGCGTATTTGGTTCTGCGGATACGTTTGCCTTGGTGCATTGCTGTAACCGCAACGTCTTCGTCACCGTATATCACGGTGATGCCGGAAAGCTTGTCGATAGCACGGCGCAGTTCAGCAAGCTTTTTCTCAGGGATAAAGCCAACATAGCTCCCCCCCTTTTGGTATTCGGCGACGCCAAACTGCTCAATCAGTTGTGCCTGTATATCGGTAATAGCTCTTTGTTGCATGCGTTGTCGCGCATGCGCGGTAGTGGCGATTTTTTGCATGATGGTTCCCCGTACTCATTCGTCCGATAGCGATTGGCGAATCGTGGCCAAGTAGTCACTGAAAAAGACGCGCATCACACAATTAAGAAAAGCTTTTCGGTCTACCTGATAAAAGTCGGCCAGTGGATTGACCGCAGACAGCGGAAGGTCAAAAACGCCAGACTCGATAGCTGCAAGGGCTTTCGCGTCGATGCCGGGACACAAAGGCAAGAGCTTTCCATCGCCCGTATTGAGCCCGAGGTCTTCCCTTCGCGCCGAGAGGAAGGCGCCAAATCCTGAAGGTGCAACAACATCGTTAATATTCTTAGATGCTTCTCCATGAAAAACAGTTGGCTTGTATCCGCGACGACTTTGGAGCCAACGGTGCGCTGAAGCGTTATCGATGTAGATTCCAGCAGGGAAGGCGGAAATTCGTTTTTCCGCACTCAACTCCCCGGAACTGATTGCGTTACGCACCGTGCGAATATCAACCTCAGCCAGCAGCGCCAGTTTTTCGATATAGACATCTTGTCCGTCATCAAGGCAGTAACGCCCATCTCCTCGGGCGACAATCATTTCCCACTCGGCCATTGGATGGGAATTTTCGGTCGTAATGAATGACAAGATTTCGGCCCCGTCGATAACGATGTCCGTTGGGTCGGCATCACCGGCAACTCCGTCAACCGCATAGTCATAGAGCGATGAGAGGGTCATCCACGCCCTGGAAGCGCGAACTTTGTTCTCGGCCAATAGCCGATGTTTGTCCGATTCAAACGAGCCGTAAGGGCCTGTGCGTGTATTCCCAAAGAATTGGTCGCAAACCCCAGTGACTTCAAAGCAGAACTCGAATTTGTCGAGAACCTCGATTGCGGTATTGAAGAAGTTCTGGAATAGAACTTCCTTGCTGACTTTGTTTGATTGGTTATCCGTTTTCTTGGCCATGCCGCTCTCCGTAAATGAATATTTCAAGGAAAAAATCACTACAAAGAGAATTATTCCTCACCGCATTTCGGGCGTCAACATAAATGTGATAATTTCCGTGAAAAAAGCACTAACAAAGATTGAGGTCTATTTGAAGCCCAGCCCCTCCACGTTATACGCACGTAACCACGCATTGCCCACGCGATTATTGGCGCCGTCAGGCTTGTCTAAGGCGAGCCGGCGGACGAGGTTATAAACCTACGGAGTCAAGGTTCTATGGTTCATGCCGAGTTCGTCGCGGTGCTTCAGGTCCGCACCGATTGAACAGCCTGTGCCGTAGTGAGAGAGAAGCAGTCGCCAGATAAATACGTCTCGCCTGGCTCGCTGGGCTAATAGACTGTATTTATGGAAGAAATTTTTGGCCACGAATTGCTTTATTTTTGCCCGAATGGCCAAGTTATGCTTTCTCGGGTTCAGTCAAAGGCGCTATGAGCGGCAATTGCTGGCTTTTTTGGGGTAACACGAGCATGAATGCGCAAGCTTGTTGGCCACTTATTGCTTTATTCCTGGCCAAGAAATGCTTAACGGCACACGCTTTTTTCTTTTCAAGGCCCGGTGCAATTTCCGGTGCAATAAGTTCGGAAAGCTGCGCGAGGGCAGCGGCCTGGCGGTCGATCATCAGGTGCGCGTAACGCTCGGTCGTCTTGACCGTAGAATGTCCGAGAATGTCGCGGATGACTTCGAGCGGCACGCCAAGGTTGATGAGGATCTAGGCGCACGAATGGCGCAGGTCGTGAAAAGTGATTTCCGGCCGTCCGGCTTTTTCTCTGGCGCGTCGGAATCCCGTTTTTTGACCCCTCGAAATTGATGGACAGCGGCACGTATTCGAGCCATGGGCGCAAGGCCGGGACGATCGGGCAGACGCGTTCGCGCAGGGTCTTGGTGTTGCCCTGCTTGATGGTGATCGTGGTGTCGGAAATGTCCGTTTTTTCTATCTTGAGGATTTCGCCGCGCCGGTAGCCGGTAAGCAGGGCAATCCAGATCGCGGCGCGGACCTGTTCGGAGGCGTGATCGGAAATGTACCTGACCTGGTCGACGGTCAGCTACATGTGGCGCTGGTTGTTTTCTGGCAGGCGTTTGCTCTTGTCGCCGTAGTCGACGGGGATGAGGATTTTTCCGCAGGCCAGCGTCAGCGCCTTTTTAATCGTGGCGAGCGTGCGGTTGATGGTGGCCGCCGCATAGTGGCCGCGCATGTCGTCGATCATCTTTTGCGCCGCCGTGGGGGCATCGCCGGCGCGTTTTCCGTCGCACCATGGCCGGGCCCCGTCGCGTTACGAGGGCATTGTTATCAGTGGTTATTGGTCTGGTCTGGCTCAAGCCAGTTGTCAGTGAGCACCCCCGGGTATTTGGCGAAATCCTTCACGTTGTTGGTTACCAGCGTGACTCCCAAGGATACTGCGTGGGCAGCAATCAACTTGTCGAGATGGTCCTTCTTGCTCTCTCGGGTGGCGAATCGAATCGGGCTATAGGCCATTCCCGCCATAACATCGAAGGGCGAAACAGGAATGTCTTCCACCAACGCCGCCAGATTGGCATGCTCCTGCTTGGGATTAGCCGATACCGCGACCCCGTATTCCAACTCCGCATAGGTAATCGCCGACATGACCACGTCGCCGACAAAACACTTGGCGAAACGCTGTGCGACTTCTTTCGGCTGATTCTTCATCAGGTAGATGCACATGTTGGTGTCCAGCATATAGCGCGGCATTACAGGGCATCCCTTTCCGCCTGTTCCTGTTCTCCCCGGCCTTCGGCCATGAAATCTGGGGAAAACAGGGCGAACTTGGACAACACCCCGGAAAGAGACCGCCGTGCCGGTCTGATACGAATCTCATCGCCCTCGCGTTCGATTTCGAGGTCCATGTCGGTTCGCTCATAGGCGAGGTCAGCGGGGATTCTGACCGCCTGCGAATTGCCATTCTTGAATGCTCGAGTGGTATGCATCACAACCTCCTTCTGGATGTACTATGGATGTACTTTAGCGCAAGCGGCGGCCGATGTAAATCCATGGATGTACATCGGCGCCGCCTACTGGCCGACGGAAGTCGTCATGTGGCCCATTCCTACCCGATGATTATCATTTATGTTGGGTAATTTGCTGTATTTATTGAAGAATATTTTGGCCACGAATTGCTTTATTTTGGCTCGAATGGCCAAGTCATGCTTTCTCGGGTTCTGTCAAAGTCGCTATGAGCCGCAATTGCTGGCGCTTTTGGGGTGATGCGGCCACGAATGCGCAGGTTCGTTGGCCACTTATTGCTTTATTCCTGGCCAAGAAATGCTTAATGGCACACTAACCAGTGGCCTTTTTTTGCTTTGGACTGGAATCATACGGAGACTGGCCTTCCGCAAACGCTGAGCGCGGGTGACAAGGAACGCAGCCAGGGAGCTACGGCAAAGGTATTGGGGTGGTCAGTTCGGAGCCGCTATTTCGAACGTTTCCGACCGCCTTCGATACCGGATGCCAGATCAACGAGCCTTCGCCCGGTGGCAGCAGCAGTTCGCGGACCTTTTCGGCATCTGTCAGGCTTGGATCGAGCCAAGCGTCTTGCCGCTCGGCCGGAATCAGAAAGGGCGCCCGGTTGTGCAAGTGGATCATTTCCGGTGGGGCTTCGCCCACGACGATGGTGCAGGACTCGATGATCTTGTCGCCTCGTGTCCATCGGTCCCATAGGCCAGCGAAGGCCAATAGCGAGCCGTCAGGGGCGTGAAAATACCATGGCTGCTTACCGCTCGGTGTTGCCTGCCATTCATACCATCCTCGCGCGGGGATTATGCAACGGTGCCGGCGGAATGGAACCTTGAAGCTGGCCGCAGTCGCGACGTTCTCGACTCGGGCATTGAATGTCGAATAAGTCGTCGTCGGCTCTTTCGACCACGAAGGAAGAAGCCACCACTGAAAATCGGTCAATTCAAGGGTGCCGTCGGCGTCCGCCCGGATTCCGAGAACGTGGTTCTCCGGCGCACCCTGCTGCGGCGGGACGTTGAACCGCGCCTGCCGGATCGACGAGAATGGCGATCTCCAGTTGTGTCGGCCGATGTGCCAGAAGCGTTCGATTTCGGCTATGTCGGGGGTTACGAAACGTCCACACATCTCGGACCTGCCAAAGTTGGCTGCGCCACGATCATAACGCGGGATTGGTCCTCACGTGCCCCAAATCCGGCTCATTGTCGGTCTGGCTGCGCCGCCCTCCCTGATTGCACGGATGGGCGCAATTGGTTTTTTCCCGAACAAGAAACTTACCCGGCAATCCGTAGTCTGATTGACTGATTCTCCTCTGTTGGACCCTGCTTACCCCGGCGTCCTTCTTTTCGCCGGGGTTTTTGTTCTACGAGGCAGAGAGGAATTCACCTGCTTCCAGTGCGCCGTATCTGCTGGCAAGTTCCGCGAGATCGTTGGTGCCGTCGATGAATTGCTTGTAAGAGTCAACGAGATAGTAGGTTCCCAACGATTTCCGTAACGGGGAACTGCTACGAGTCTTGCGCAAGAATTGCCCCTTCTTCCTTGCCTGCCGATTGATCCGCACCATCAAAGCGTGCTCGCTTACGGCATGCGGGGCCAAGTCTTCACCAGTGGCGGTTTTTTGCTTGCTTGTCGGCATCATCGTTTCTCCTCTATCAACGGCCATGATTTCAATATAGCCGTTCAAATCCAGAAAACTAAACGCGACTTCAAAGGACGTGTCGAGGCCGTCTGCCCGAACCAAGCCTGTTATATCCGCTCTAACGAAACACGTCTTGGAGCCTGGCGTCCTGTCGTCTGCGAAGGAGATCCGAAATGCCCAAGGAAATAGCAGAAGCCTTCGGACTTCATCCCAACTCCCTGGAGGCTGTCGAGCATGATGAGCATGTGACCAGGGCGGAGCAATGTCGGTCGTGCGAGGAGTGGGCAAGAAAGTACGCCGAACTGCAGTCCGAACTTGCGGAATGTCGGAAGGAGGCAGAGAGGTACCGGGATCAAATCCAGTCGCTTCTACTGGCTGCCACCCTCAATCGACAATGACGCCCTGAACGGACAAACCGCCAGAGCGTCCTCCTCGTCATTCCGTAGGAGGTGGCGATTTGTCCCTTGATTCTCCGATTCGTCCGCCGCGACGGCTGACCGCAGTCAATCGCCCAACGCCGTGGCGAAATCGGCAAGCAGATCTTCCGGGTCCTCGATTCCCGTCGAGATACGAATAAGCGATTCGCCGATGCCGAGGCTGGCGCGGCGTTCTGCTCCGAGTTCGAAATAGATTGTCGGTGCGACCGGAATGGCCAGGGTACGGTTGTCGCCGAGGTTGGTCGACGAGATGACGATTTCCAGTTTTCCGATAACGTCGAAACAGTCGATTCCATCCTTCAGTTCGAAGGAAAGGATTCCGCTGTTGCCGCAAAACAACTTCTTGGCGCGGTCGTGTTGCGGATGGTTTGTCAGGCCCGGGTAATAGACGCGCTTGACCTTGGGGTGAGCGGCAAGGAATTCGGCGAGTTGCTGCGCGTTGCTGCAGGTGCGCTGCATGCGCAGGGCCAGTGTCTCGGATCCGATGGCCAGGTGGTGTGCCGCTTCGGGAGAAAGCGTGGCGCCGGCGTCACGCAGGCCCTTCTTGCGAATCTGCACGATGCCCCATGTCTTGGCGTCGCCCTTCCGGTAGAGGTCGAGGATGTTCGGGTAGCGTGACCAATCGAAGAGGCCGGTGTCGGTCACCGCGCCGCCCAGCGCGTTGCCGTGTCCGCCGATGTATTTGGTCAGGGAGTTGACGACCAGGCTGGCGCCGACATTCTTCGGCAGGAACAGATACGGCGAGGTGATGGTGTTGTCGACGATATACACAATGCCGCGTGCCTGGCACAGAGTTCCGATGCCGGCGAGGTCGGCTACCTGCGTGCATGGGTTGGCGATCGTTTCGACGAAGACCATGCGCGTTTCCGGCCTCAGTGCGGCCTCGACATTGGCGGCCTCGGTGGCATCGACGAAAGTCACCTCGATGCCCATCCGGCCGAAACTCTCGAACAGGCTGGTGGTATTGCCGAACAGGAAACTGCTGGCCACCAGATGGTCTCCGGCGCGGAGCAACGAGAACAGCGTGGCGGAGATGGCCGCCATGCCACTGCTGAAACCGATCGTCAGGATGCCTTGCTCCATGCGGCTGATCTTTTCCTCCAGAGCCGCCGAAGTCGGCGTTCCCTGGCGGCCGTAAACAAAACCGGGCTGCTCGCCCTGGAATACCTTGACCAGATCATGCGCATCGGTGAAACAGAAAGCCGCCGAGTTATGGACCGGTTTGTGCACCGCGCCGTGTTCAATAGGTTTCGCACGGTCGCTGTGCAGCGTGGTGGTGGTGAATCCGTATTTGCTCATGATCTCTTCTGTATCGGTGAAGTTTGCCGGCTGTCGATTGACCGGAGGCCGCGAGCCGGTATTTTAAATCCTTGTCGGTTGCCGGAAAGCTCTCTCTGGCGATTCATGAAGCGTCAACGCCCACGAAGGTTTTTGCATCGGGGAAACTATCCAGTCATTCTGTGGATAACCCTGTGGGCTGCCACTGGATCAGCGCGGTATTCGCTTTCCGGACAAGGTGTTGGCCTGAGCGCTCAAATAACGGGCGCATCGATGTCGATGATTTCAAAATCATGGGTGATTTCCGCCGTTGCGCCGAGCATGATCGACGCGGAGCAGTATTTTTCCTTCGAGAGCTTGATGGCGCGTTCCACGACCTCCGGTTTCAGTCCTCTGCCGCTGACGCGGTAGTGGAAGTGGATCCGGGTGAATACCTTGGGGTCGGTTTCCGCCCGATCGGCATTCAGGCTGACCTCGCAGCCGGTGACGGCATGGCGGCCTTTTTGCAGGATCAAGACCATGTCGAATGCAGTGCAACCGCCGGTTCCGGCGAGGAGCAGTTCCATCGGGCGAGGCGCCAGGTTCTTCCCTCCCGCTTCCGGCGCGCCATCCATCAGGACGGCGTGATTGCTGCCGGTCTCCGCCAGGAAGGACATGCCTCCCGCAATCCATTTGACGTTGCATTCCATGTGCTTCTCGCTTCCTCCGGTTCGATGCTTTGGGCCACAGAACCATGATTTTCCGCGAAATCGGTGTCGCGCCAAAGAACTGTCGGTTCCATCGATATAACGAACTGCGGCTGGCCCTGACAACCGGCCGCTGATCGGGATGCCGTGCGTTCAGGAACCACGCATCTTGCTCGATGCCAGATTGGCGGCAGCGGTGCGCGTTTCCACTCCCAGCTTTTCGAAGATGTGCTCCAGGTGCTTGTTGACGGTTCTGGGGCTGCTGCCCAGGATGTCCCCGATATCCTTGCTGGTCTTGCCCAGCGTCACCCAGTACAGGACCTCCGCTTCGCGCAACGTCAGGCGGAAGGCGGCGACCAAGGACTCGATGGCGGAGGCGTCGTTTTCTTCGCGCAGGACGACCAGCCATTCTTCGTCCCCGGTCTGGTCGTGGAACGACGCCAGCAGACGCCTGGAACCGTCGGTGCAAACCAACTGGTTTGGTGGGCGGCCAAGAGCCTTGGCGGCGATTGCTTCGTCGATCCAGGCCAGAAGGCGTGCCGGCGTGTCTTTCCCGGAGGATGCGAAGTAGTCCCCCAGCAGGCTGCGCGCCAGCGGGGTCTGCCACACCAGTCTGCCATCGGAGGCGCGAATGGCCACCGTCGCCTGGCCGAATGCGTCGAGGGCGGTGCGTGCCTGCCTCATCTGACGGGCGTTATGGACGTGGGCGCTGATCCGGGCCAGCACTTCGGCGGGCCGGATGGGTTTCGTCACGTAGTCCGCACCGCCGGCAGCAAAGGCGGCAACGACGTGTTCCGTTTCCGTCAGGCCGGTCATGAAGACGATGGGAATGTGATGCGTCACGAAGTCGGCCTTCAGGCGGCGCGCGACTTCGAAGCCGTCCATGCCGGGCATCACCGCGTCGAGCAGAATGACGTCGGGCAGGCTCTGGCGGGCGCGTTGCAGGGCCGATTCCCCGTTGGTGGCGACCAGCACGGTATAGCCCGATTCATCGAGCGCATCGTGCAGCAGGGAGAGGTTCTCGGGGATGTCGTCGACAATCAGCACGATGTCGGAAATATCGCGTTCAAGGGTGTCCGGTGGCATCGCGGGCCTTTCTCAGGATTTCCTTCATGGCGTCGAACTGGAACTGGCGCGCGTGGTTGCGCAGAATCGCGGCGAACCCGGCCGATGCCGGTTCGTTGCGTTCAACCTCGCCGAGCTTGTTGAGTATGCCGCGCACATAGCCGAGATCGACCAGTTCGTCGAGCGCGACCAGATGGTCGTGACCCGGCGGAACCAGTTCCTGCGGCAGGGGTGGCGGAGCGGTCCCGGATGATGCCGGTGCCGAGGCTGTCACCCATTCGAGCGCCAGTGTGCGTCCGATCCAGTCGAGCAGTTCATCCACGCGCAACGGCTTGACGATGAAATCGTCGTCCGAGACGCCGGCATCGTTCTCCTGCCCTTTCTCGAAGGCATTGGCCGAAAGCACGGCGATGTGGGCATCGCTCAAGCGACCGTGGCGAATCCGGCGAATGGTTTCCCAGCCGTCGATGCCGGGCATGGCCAGGTCCATGAAGATCAGGTGCGGCGCAAAGGTGGGCAGCAGTTGCAGACACTCGTCGCCGCTGGCCGCCTGTTCGACCTGAAAGCCGAGCGGGTCGAGAACGTTCTGCAGCATGTCGCGGTCGACTTTCTCGTTGTCCACCACCAGGATGCGGCGCCGGATGCCGACGTAACCGATCCGGTTGATCTTCGGCATTTCGCGCGCTTCCTGCAGCGAGTGCACCTGAGGCAGGAAAAGCCGGATGCGGAAGGTGCTGCCCTGGCCAGGGGCGCTTTGTACGGTCATCTCGCCGCCCATCAGGGTGGTCAGCATGCGCGCGATCGTCAGCCCGACGCCGCTGCCGCCGGCCTGGGCGCTACGGCCGCGCACGAAAGGCTCGAAAATGCGCTCCAGGTCGTCGGACGGAATGCCGGGGCCGGTGTCGCGAATCTCGAAAACGGCCACGTCATGGCGGAATTCGACCGTGAAATCAATCTCTCCCGTCACCGTGAATTTCACCGCGTTACCCAGGACGTTGATGAGGATCTGGCGCAGGCGCCGCTGATCGGCACGAACGACGCCGGGCATCTCGCCGGACGGCTGGTAACGGAAGCGCAACCCCTTGTGGCGGGTCTGCAACTCGAACATGCCGACAATCTGCTGCAGGAAATCCGGGAAATCGAAAGGCTTGGATTCGAGCGTCATTTTCCCGCTCTCGATGCGCGCGATGTCGAGGGTGCTTTCGATGACGGACAGCAGGTGGTCGCCGCTCCGGCGGATGACGTTGACCGCCTGGCGCCGATTGGGCGGGATCGCTTTGTCGTCGTCGAGAATCTGGGCGTAGCCGAGAATGCTGTTGAGCGGGGTGCGCAGCTCGTGGCTGATCGCCGAGATGTAGCGGCTCTTCGCCAGATTGGCTTGATCGGCGCTCTGCTTGGCTTTTTGCAACAGCTCGTCGGTGCGTTGGTGCGAATCGATTTCCTGCATCAGCAAGCGCGTCTGGCGATTCGATTCTTCCTGGGCGACCTGCCGGCTCTTGTGCGTCAGGACCATCCACCAGGCGCCGATGCCGGCAAAGAGCAGCAAGGCGGCGAAGGTCTTGATGAACACCTGCTGCAACTGGGGAATCAACCCGGCTTGCGCCGGGGCAAGCGCCAGCACTTCATGCGTATAAAGCAGGCCGAGCAGGCCGGCCAGCACGGGGACGATGCCGCCCATCAGCAACAGGTAATGAACGAGTCCGGTGTCCAGGTAGGGGGTGACCGAAGCCGGAAGCAGGCGGCGGAGCAGATCCTGCCATTGCGCGGTCAGGTTGGAGCCGGGTTTGCACAGGTCTTCGCAGCGTGCATCGAGCGAGCAGCACAGCGAACAGATCGTGCCGTTGTAGGCCGGGCAATGGGCGGTATCGTCGCTTTCGTACTCGCGTTCGCAAATGCAGCAGCGTTGCAGCGTGCCCGCAGGCAGCGAGCTTTGCCGGACGAGATAGTAGCGGCCGCCGGTCCACCAGGCGATCAGCGGAGAGGCGACGAACGCCGTGACCAGCGCGATGAACGAGGCATAGGGCTGGATGGCGGTGCCGAACAGCCCGCTGAAGGCCATGATCGAGAGCGCCGACGCAAAGCCCATGGCGCCGACGCCCACCGGATTGATGTCGTAGAGGTGGCTGCGCTTGAATTCGATGTGCCGCGGTGAAAGCCCCAGCGGTTTGTTGATGACGAGGTCGGCGACGACGGCGGCCATCCACGAAATGGCGATGTTCGAGTACAGGCCGAGAATTTGCCCGAGCGCCTGGAAAACGTCGAGTTCCATGAGCAGCAGGGCAATCAGCGTGTTGAAGACCATCCATACGACGCGGCCGGGATGGCTATGCGTCAGCCGAGCGAAGAAGTTGGACCACGCCAGCGACCCGGCGTAGGCGTTGGTTACGTTGATCTTGAGCTGCGAAATGACGACGAACAGGACCGTGACGCCGATGACCAGCGACGAGTTGGTGAAGACATGGGAAAAGCCGATCAGGTACATCTGGTTCGGGTCGATGGCTTTCGCCGCCGGGACGGCGTTGCGCAGCGCCAGGTAAGCGAGGAGGGCGCCGCCGAGCATCTTGGCGATGCCGGGAATGATCCAGCCGGGACCGCCGATGATCGTGGCCAGCCACCAGCGCTTCCGGTTTTTCGGCGTGCACTCCGGCATGAAGCGCAGGTAATCGGCCTGCTCGCCCATCTGCGTTACCAGCGCGATGCCCACCGACAGCGCCGCGCCGAAGAGCGGCATGGAAAACGCGCCGCCCTGGCCGTTCTCGCCGGCATAGCGAAACAAGCCGTTCAGCACTTCCGGCTCCTCGACCAGCAGGAACACGAAGGGCAATACCAGCAGGGCCGCCCAGAGCGGCTGCGTCCACGCCTGCAACCTGCTGATGACGGTGACGCCGTGGGTGACCAGCGGAATGACGATCACCGCGCAGATGAAATATCCCCAGGCCGGCGGAACGTGGAAGGCGAGTTCCAGCGCGTAGGCCATGATCGCCGCTTCGAGGGCGAAGAAGATGAAGGTGAATGAGGCGTAGATCAGCGAGGTGAGGGTCGACCCGATGTAGCCGAAGCCGGCGCCGCGGGTCAGCAGATCCATGTCCAGTCCGTATTTCGCGGCGGCATGGCTGATCGGCAGCCCGATCAGGAAGATGATCAGCCCGGTGGCCAGGATGGCCCAGAAAGCGTTGATGAAGCCGCTACCCACCAGCATGGTGGCGCCGACGGCTTCCAGTACCAGGAAGGATGAGGCGCCCCCGAAGGCGGTGTTGGCCACGCGCATTTCCGACCACTTGCGGAAGCTGTGCGGCGTGAAACGCAGGGCGTAGTCTTCGAGCGTCTCGTTGGCGACCCAGGTGTTGTAGTCGCGGCGGATCTTGATGACCCGCTGCAGCGGTTCGCGCGAGGATTCGGACGAAGGTGGGCCGTTCATCAGCGATCAGCCGAGCATGCCGCGCTCGCGAATGAAGGCGATGACCGCGTCGAGACCCTGGCCGGTCTTCAGGTTGGTGAACACGAACGGCCGCGTTCCGCGCTGCACTTTCGCATCGTGGGCCATCACTTCGAGCGATGCGCCGACCATCGGCGCGAGGTCGATCTTATTGATGACGAGCAGATCGGACTTGGTGATGCCGGGACCGCCCTTGCGTGGAATCTTTTCGCCCGCTGCAACGTCGATCACGTATAGCGTGAGGTCGGAAAGCTCGGGCGAGAAAGTCGCCGCGAGGTTGTCGCCGCCCGATTCGACGAGGATCAGCTGTACGTCGGGGAAAGCACGCTGCAAGCGGTCGATGGCTTCGAGGTTGATCGAGGCATCCTCGCGGATCGCCGTATGCGGGCAGCCCCCGGTTTCGACGCCCATGATCCGTTCGGGCGGCAACGCGGAGTGGGCGACGAGGAACTTGGCGTCCTCGGCCGTATAGATGTCGTTGGTGACGACGGCCATGTCGATCTGGTCGCGCAATGCCTGGCAAAGCGCGAGCGTCAGGGCGGTCTTGCCGGAACCGACGGGGCCGCCAATACCGACCCGCAAAGGGGCGGTGCGTAAACTATCGACGCGGAGGGGGGAGGTGCGGGAGGTGCTCATGAGGTGGTCTTCTCGAGGTGAGTGGTCAGGTCGTCGTGGATGCCGGCAAGGTGCTGGCTGACGTCGAGGTTCGTGTAGCGCAGGACGCGGATGCCTTGGCGGGCGAGATATTCAGTGCGTTGGGCGTCGTAGGCTTTCTGCGCGGCATGGCTGTCGCCGTCGATTTCGATGACAAGCTTCAGTTCGGCACAGTAGAAATCGGCGACGTAGGGGCCGATGGGCTTCTGGCGCAGGAATTTATAGCCGTGGAACTGGCGGTTGCGCAGGAGTTTTTGCCAGATCGTGGTTTCGGCTGGGGTGGGGTTCTTGCGGTTGGTGCGGGCGTAGGTGGTTAGTTTTTTATCGTAGGGGAGATGTTTAGGACGCTTTAACCCCTCCCCGGCCCTCCCAAACCCCTCCCTAACCCTCCCCTTGTCAGGGGAGGGAATAGTGGCGCTCTCCGCCTGAACGGTGCTCTCCCCCCCTGACAAGGGGGGGCTGGGGGGGCTTAAAGGCTTGTCCGTATCCATCCCGCGATGATCCCTCACGACCGAAACAGCCTCGAATACTGCGTCTCATGCCGCGCGCAACACAAGGCAAACGCCGGCGTCAGGTTGCTCCAGCCGTCTTCAGGGAGCGAGAGGGCGGCTTCGGCAATGCCTGGCGCGGCCTGGCCGAGTCTTGCCAGCAGGCGCTGTCCGGCCGCCTGACCGAGCGGCACCGCCTTGAGCGCAGCCATCACCTGGTTCTCCGCCCATGCCCACAGATAGCCGCAGACAGCGGTAAACGGATCGATCCGCCATGCAGAGGCGAGGCCGGACCAGACAATCGGAAAGGCGATCTCGGGCAAGCGCGCGAGATCGGCCCGCAAGGTTTCCAGACTAGGATCGCGCAGATCGGCCAGCAGGCGGTTGAGCGAGAAGCCCATCTGCACGGTTTCGGCACGCAGTTCCGCCGATTCGCGGCTGGCCAGGAAATCGGCATTCAGCCGGGCGATTTCGGTGACATTGGCATCAGTCCAGTGCGTCATGGACAAGGCGACCAACGGCGCCTCGAAGCGGCCGATGCCGTACCGCATCAGGTCTTCTATCCACGCGCTGGCAGTAGCTTCGTCGCCGATGCGCCCGGACTCGACGGCCCACTCCAGTCCTTGCGAATAGGTGTAAGCACCGACCGGCAGCGCCGGGCTGACGAGTTGCATGAGGCGCACCAGCGCCAGCGCCGAAGCGTTGCTCATGGCTTGAATTCGTGAATCCTCGGCATCGAGCGGTGCGGGCCGTGGCCGGGATTGTGCAGCCGGGCATGCTCTTCGCTGTGATGATCGTGGTCGTGATCGTGGCCGTGGTGATGGCCGCCATGTGCGCCGTAGGCTCCGGATTCGGGCTGGAACGGCGCTTCGACTTCGGCGACAGTGCAACCGATTCCCTTGACCATCTCAGCCAGTACGTGGTCGGTCTGAAAGCGCAACGTGCCGCCGTTGGCTGTCGGCAGGATCTGCACCGGCACGTGGCGGTTGCCGAGATGGTAGGCGGCGCGGGCAAAGAGCAACGGGGTGTTGGCGTTCGCCTCGATCAGCTTTTCCGGCGCGGCGAGGATTTCGACGATGGTTGAGCCATCCTCGGCCAGCAGCCGGTCATTGCCGTGCAGGTGATCGCCGCGTTCGAGGAAGATGCCGGCTTCCTTGCCCGAAGCGAGAGTGACTTTCAGGCGGCTGCGCTTGCGCTCGTCGTAGGCGAGGGCGACGGAGTCGGTGGGGGGTAGGGGGGTGCGTTGGGTGAGGATTAGCATGATGATTGTCAGTCAGTGCGGCTCGTCACCCCGGCGAAAGCCGGGGTCCAGTTCGGCGGTTGATCTGGATTCCGGCTTTCGCCGGAATGACGGACTTCTTTCAAGGCTAGAACAGGAAATAGCGTTGCGTCAGCGGCAACGACACCGCCGGTTCGCACACCAGCAGTTCGCCGTCGGCGCGCACGACGTAGGTTTCGGGATCGACATCGATTTTCGGGGTCGCGCCGTTGTGCACCATGTCCGACTTTTTCACCGTACGCGTGCCGGAGACGGCGATCAGCGGCTTCTGCAGCCCGAGCGCGGCGACGGCGGGGTTTTCCAGCGCCGCCTGCGAGACGAAAGTGACCGAGGTCTTCAGCGCCTTGCCGAAGCTGCCGAACATCGGGCGGTAATGCACGGGCTGCGGCGTCGGGATCGAGGCGTTGGGATCGCCCATCGCGGCGGCGGCGATCATGCCGCTCTTGACGATCAGCGAGGGCTTCACCCCGAAGAAGGCCGGGCGCCACAGCACCAGGTCGGCGAGCTTGCCGACCTCGACGGAGCCGACGGCGTGCGCGATGCCGTGCGTCAGCGCCGGGTTGATCGTGTATTTGGCGAGGTAGCGTTTCACCCGCAGGTTGTCGTTGCGCGCGTTGTCGCCGGGTAGCGTGCCGCGCTGCAGCTTCATCTTGTGCGCCGTCTGCCAGGTGCGGATGATCACCTCGCCGACGCGGCCCATGGCCTGCGAGTCCGAGCTCATCATCGAGAAGGCGCCCATGTCGTGCAGGATGTCCTCGGCGGCGATCGTCTCGCGGCGGATGCGCGATTCGGCGAAGGCGATGTCCTCGGCGATCGCCGGGTCGAGGTGGTGGCAGACCATCAGCATGTCGAGATGCTCGTCGATGGTGTTCACCGTGTAGGGCATCGTCGGGTTGGTCGAGCTCGGCAGCACGTTGGGCATCCCGGCGGCGCGGATGATGTCGGGGGCATGGCCGCCGCCGGCGCCCTCGGTGTGGAAGGTGTGGATCGTGCGGCCCTTGAAGGCGTCTATCGTCGCCTCGACGAAGCCCGATTCGTTGAGCGTGTCGGTGTGGATCGCGACCTGCACGTCCATCTCGTCGGCGACCGACAGGCAGCAGTCGATCGCCGCCGGCGTCGTGCCCCAGTCCTCGTGCAGCTTCAGGCCCATCGCCCCGGCGGCGACCTGCTCGCGCAGCGCAGCGGGCAGGCTGGCGTTGCCCTTGCCGAAGAATCCGAGGTTCATCGGGAAGGCTTCGGCCGCCGAGAGCATCGAATGGATGTGCCACGGCCCCGGCGTGCAGGTGGTGGCGAAGGTGCCGGTGGCCGGCCCGGTGCCGCCGCCGAGCATGGTGGTGATGCCCGACATCTGCGCGTCCTCGATCTGCTGCGGGCAGATCCAGTGGATGTGGCTGTCGATGCCGCCGGCGGTGACGATCATGCCTTCGCCGGCGATGGCTTCGGTGCCGGGACCGACGACGATGTTCACGCCGGGTTGGATGTCCGGATTGCCGGCCTTGCCGATGCCGGCGATGCGTCCGTCCTTGATGCCGATGTCGGCCTTGACGATGCCGGTGACGGCGTCGATGATCAGCGCGTTGGTGATGACGGTGTCAACCGTGTCCTTCGAGATGCGCTGGCTCTGGCCCATGCCGTCGCGAATGACCTTGCCGCCGCCGAACTTCACTTCCTCGCCGTAGAGCGTGTAGTCCTTCTCGACTTCGATGAACAGGTCGGTGTCGGCGAGACGAAGGCGATCACCGACTGTCGGGCCGAACATTTCGGCATACGCCTGACGGGAAATCTTCGTGCTCATAATGCCCCCTGAATCAGGCCACGGAATCCATACACCTTGCGGTCGCCGGCGAGCGCGACGAGTTGCACGGTGCGCGTCTGGCCCGGCTCGAAGCGCACGGCGGTGCCGGCGGCGATGTCGAGGCGGAAGCCGCGCGCCGCCTCGCGGTCGAAGGATAATGCGGCGTTGGTTTCAAAGAAGTGGTAGTGCGAGCCGACCTGGATCGGCCGGTCGCCGGTGTTGGCGACGACCAGCGTGACGGTCGGGCGGCCAACGTTGAGTTCCAGTTCGCCGGGTTCGACGAGCATTTCTCCGGGGATCATTCGCGCACCCCTACAGAACGGTTGAAAGAACAAGTCCGCCACCGACGACGGCGACGAGTTGCCCGAGGCGCAGGGTCAGGCGCGGGCGGTTCTTCAGCACGAGATGGGCGAAGGCCATGCCGCAGGCGTGCAGCAGGGCGGAACCGAGGACGATGCCGGCCAGCACATTGCCGCCGGAAGAGAGTTCGCTGCCGTGGGCCATGCCGTGGAAGATCGCAAACCCGCCGATGATCGCCAGGGCGGAGGGCAGCCCGAGGCGGAACGGCAGCGTCAGCATGACGCCGAGCGCGAGGACGGAAGCCGCGACCAGCAACTCCATATGCGGCACGAACAGCCCGTTCTGTCCAAGCACGGCGCCGGCCGCCAGCAGGCTGACGAAGGTCAGCGGCGCCAGCCAGATCTGACGCCCGTGCAACACGCTCCAGGCACCAACAAGGAGCATGGCCAGCAGGTGATCCGCACCAAAGAAGGGATGAGCAAAGCCGTCGATGAAGCTGTGGTTGCCGTGGCCGGTGTGGGCGAAGGCGGCGAAGGGCAGGACGGCGAGAAGAAGGAGGGCGAGGCGTCGGGTCATGGTGGGCTCCTGTTCTTGAGGCGAAAGATTATGACGTGGGATTTACGAGCGCTTTAACCCCTCCCGGCCTCCCCTTGTCATGGGAGGAGAGGAGCGCGACGCTCCCTTGGCCGGACACCCCCCTGACAAGGGGGGCTGGGGGGGTTAAAAGCGCGAAAGTCATCTCAAACAATCGGGTGATGCACCGTCACCAGTTTGGTGCCGTCCGGAAACGTGGCTTCGACCTGGATTTCCGGGATCATCTCGGCGACGCCGTCCATTACGTCAGCGCGGCTGAGAACCTGGGTTCCTTCGCTCATCAGTTCGGCCACGCTCTTGCCGTCGCGCGCACCTTCCAGGATCGCGCAGGTGATCAACGCCACCGCTTCCGGGTAGTTGAGCTTGAGGCCGCGCGCCTTGCGCCGTTCTGCCAGGAGGCCGGCGGTGAAGATGAGCAGCTTGTCTTTCTCTCGTGGCGTCAGTTCCAAGTGTTTTCCTTTTTACGTATTCCAGATCCGGGGCGTCAGGGCCGGGCGTCCCAGCAGCCGTGGCCGCAGGGTTTCCCAGAGTGCTGCAAACCAGTTTCGCGCCGCTTCGCTGTTGTGCCCGAGGTAGCGGCCCACCAGCAATCCCGGCAAGGCGGTCATGGCGTGTTCGGCGTCATCCCGTGGTGCGATGGCCCGGCACGCTTCCAGCAGCGGCGCAATCTCGATCTCCGAAGGCAACGTAGCAAGGAGCGTGCCGCCGATGCTGGCCCCGGCCCAGCCGGCGCGGCTCGCGAGCAGCGGGTCGTTGCCTTCGATGTGTCCGCGTTCCAGCCACAGCGGCTGGCCGTTGCGTTCGATGCGCGTGTGCAGGTCGATGAACCCGTTGGCGAAACGTTCGCCCGACGCGCTGCGCCCCAGGCAGAGGATTTCCCAGCCGAAATAACGGCTCCCTGCCCCCAGTTGCACGCGCGTTTCCATCCGGCTTCGGGCGCCGTCGAAGACAATCGTCTCCTGCGGCAGCCATTCGAGGATGGCGTCGGCGCCGACCGTGAAGTCAAGCGTTTGGGATGCTTCTTCGCCTCCGGAGCGATACCATTTTCCGGCGCCGGGTGTGGTGATCTGGGCATGCGCCTCGGGGCCGACGTTGACCGCAATGTGCAGGCGGTCCCCGCCGGCAATACCGGACGGCGGGTGGAGGAGGATCGTCTGGCAGACGTCGCGGCCTTCCGGGTACAGCGCCTTCTGGACGCGCAAGGGACCGCGATGGCGGCGTTCGCTCAGGACCGTTCCGGAATCAAGCCGGGTGAAGCCGAGGGCGATCTCGGCTTCCCAATGAGAGGGTGTATGCATCGGTTCAGGATACATTCAGTCGTGTCCAAGAAGCACGTCATCCCGGCGCACGCCGGGATCCAGAAATTTGAAGAACGAACTGGATTCCGGCCTACGCCGGAATGACGGAGAACAGGGCGGCGCGTCGGTCATCCTCATACCGCCAGCGCTTCGCGCACGCCGTCCTTGTCCATGTCGGCGCCGAGGCCGCGCATGATGAACTCGCCGCGTTCCATCAGCAGGTAGTGGTCGGCGAGGTCGCGGGCGAAGTCGTAGTACTGCTCGACGAGCAGGATGGCGACCTGGCCGGTATCGGCCACTCTGCGGATGGCGTTCTGCACTTCCTGGCGCTCCTCGATTGATCGGCTGGTCTCCGCCGTTGCGTTGCGGCGGGCGACAGTGCGGATGGCGTGGCCGATGTCCTTGATGATCGAGGGCTGGATGCCTTCGGTCGGCTCGTCGAGGATAAGCAATTTCGGGTCCATGGCCAGTGCGCGGCCGATGGCCAGTTGCTGTTGCTGCCCCCCGGAGAGGTCGCCGCCGCGGCGATTGAGCATGCTGCGGAGGACCGGGAAAAGCTCGAAAACCAGATCGGGGATTTTCGTGCCGCCAGGCTTGGTGGCGAGGCCCATCAACAGGTTTTCCTCGACCGTCAGGCGCGGGAAGATTTCGCGGCCCTGTGGCACGTATCCGATGCCGGCCCGCACGCGCTCGTGGGAGGGAGCGTGGGTGATGTCCTTGCCGTTGAAGGCGATGCTGCCGGATCTGGACTTGACGAGGCCCATCAGGCATTTCATCAGGGTGGTTTTCCCTACGCCATTGCGGCCTAGCAGGCTGGTGACCTTGCCCGGCTCGACCTCGAAGGAGAGGCCGCGGAGGATGTGGCTGCCGCTGTAGTATTGGTTGAGGTTTTCTACTCTGAGCATTTTCTGGATTCCTCAGGCTGCTGAAACGCCGGGTTCCGCGCCTGACGCGCAGGCATCCTTTCTTTTGCTCCGCCAAAAGAAAGGAGCCAAAGAAAAGGCGGCCCCCGCGTTACGCGGCCGGCTTCGCCGGCTGCCCTGCGCTACTCGCAAGGCCGGGCGGCTGCGCAACTCGGGGCTGCGCCCCTCAAACAGTGCTCGCCGAATTCCCCCGGCCTCGCTCCGTTGCTCGGCGCTCCACGAGGGGGACCCGGAAACCCATCTGAGCGCCACCGAAAATGGTCGAAATCGAAATACAAAAGACAGTGGTGACCGATCGGTGTTGAACCCCCCTTGGAAGACGCCGAGCAACGCAGGCTTGAGCGGGGAAGTAGGCGAGCACTGTCTGAGGGCGAAGCCCGAGTTGCGCAGCCCCCGCTCAAGGCGAGTAGCGGAGGGGACCCCGCCGCAGGCGGGGCGTCGACCCGGGGTCGCCTTTTCTTTGGCTACTTTCTTTTGGCGAAGCAAAAGAAAGTCAGCCCGCGCGTCAGGCGCGGAACCCAGCGGTTCAGCAAGAAACAACGTCTCAGCGCCCAAGATAAACCTCAATTACCCTTTGATCGTTCTGCACGGCGTCAAGATCGCCCTCCGCCAAAACCGACCCCTCATGCAAAACCGTAACCTTCCCCCCCAGCGCCTTCACAAACGCCATGTCATGCTCAACCACAACAAGCGAGTGCTTCCCCGCGAGAGAAACAAACAACTCCGCCGTCCGCATCGTCTCGTCATCCGTCATCCCGGCGACCGGCTCGTCGAGCAGCAGCAGCTTGGGCTCCTGCATCAGCAGCATTCCTATCTCCAACCACTGCTTCTGCCCGTGCGAGAGCAGCCCGGCCGGTCGGTCGGCTTCCCCATCCAAGCGGATCAGGCGCAGCGTGTCCGCGATCCGGTCGCGGTCGTCGTCGCGCAGCCAGGCAGTGAGCGTGGTGAGCGCGCGCTTGTCGGTAGTCATCGCCAGTTCCAGGTTCTCGAACACGCTGTGCTGCTCGAAGATCGTCGGCTTTTGGAACTTGCGGCCGATGCCGGCGTGGGCGATCTGCGGTTCGGAGAGCTGGGTGAGGTCGATCGTCTGGCCGAAGAAGGCGGAGCCCGAGTCGGGGCGCGTCTTGCCGGTGATCACGTCCATCATCGTCGTCTTGCCGGCGCCGTTGGGGCCGATGATGCAGCGCAGCTCGCCGGCGTCGATCATCAGGTTGAGCTTGTTCAGCGCCTTGAAACCGTCGAAGCTGACGGTGATGTCGTCCAGGTAAAGGATGACGTTGTGCGACACGTCCAGCGTGCGCTGCCGCGCCGGATAGCCGAACGGGCTGTTCTCGTCGAGTTCGATTCCGATGATCTTGCGGAATACGTCCCTGGCGCTCATGTCCGCGCTCCCTTTGCGCGCCGCAGCGTGTGCCACAGGCCGACGAGGCCCTGCGGTAGCAGCAGCGTGACGACGATGAACAGCAGGCCGAGGAAGAACAGCCAGTATTCGGGGAAACTGACCGTGAACCAGCTCTTGGCGAGATTGACCACGAAAGCGCCGACGATCGGGCCGATCAGCGTGCCGCGCCCGCCGACGGCGACCCAGATGGCGATCTCGATCGAGTTGGCGACGCTCATCTCGGACGGGTTGATGATGCCCACCTGCGGTACGTACAGTGCGCCGGCGATGCCGCAGAGCACGGCGGAGAGCGTCCAGATGAACAGCTTGAACCACAGCGGGTCGTAGCCGATGAACATGACGCGCGACTCGGCGTCGCGGATCGCCGTGAGCACGCGGCCGAACTTGGAAGCGACGAGCCAGCGGGCGAAGACGAAGGTCAGCGCCAGTACGCCCGCCGTCACCCCGAACAGCACCAGCCGCGTTTCCGACGAGGTGATCGAATAGCCGAGCACACGCTTGAAATCGGTGAAGCCGTTGTTGCCGCCGAATCCGGTTTCGTTACGGAAGAACAGCAGCATCGCCGCGTAAGTCAGCGCCTGCGTGATGATCGAGAAATACACGCCCTTGATGCGCGAGCGGAAGGCGAAATAGCCGAAGACGAAGGCCACCAGCGCCGGCACCACGACGACGAGCAGAGCCACCCACAGGAAGCTGTCGCTGCCGGTCCAGTACCACGGCAGCTTCTTCCAGTCGAGGAAGACCATGAAGTCCGGCAGATCGCTCTGGTAGCTCCCGTCGCGCCCGATCTGGCGCATCAGGTACATGCCGAACGCGTATCCGCCGAGTGCGAAGAATATCCCGTGCCCGAGCGACAGGATGCCGCCGTAGCCCCAGATGAGATCCATCGCCAGCGCGACGATGGCGTAGCACATGATCTTGCCGAGCAGCGTGATCGCGTAGGTCGAGACGTGGAAGGCGCTCTCCGGCGGCAAGGCGAGATGCAGCACCGGCACCAGCCCCAGCGCGACGGCGAGGAAAGCGGCGACGCCGAGCCGCGCCCGCGCGTCCAGCGCCGAAAGCATGCGGAAGATCAGCGGTTCACGCATGAGCGTCCCCCAGTCGACCAAACTCGGTCCCCCCCTGACAAGGGGGGACAGGGGGGTTAAAAGCGGTAGAGGCAGGGCAAAATCCGCCAACCCCCCCAGCCCCCCTTGTCAGGGGGGAGAGGACGGCAGCCAGCGCCGGGTGCAGCACCGTGACGAGCGGCTTACGCATGAGCAACCTCCAAACGACCAAACTCGGTCCCCCCCTGATAAGGGGGGACAGGGGGGTTAAAAGCGGTTGATGCAAGGCGAAATCCGCAAACCCCCCGGCCCCCGTTGTCAGGGGGGAGAGGATGGGCGTGGGCACGAGGTAGCTCATAACGGCACTCAATCGACGAATCGGCCCTTCAGGGCAAACAGCCCCTGCGGACGCTTCTGGATGAAGATGATGATGAACACCAGCACGACGATCTTGGCAATCACCGCGCCGGCCCAGCCTTCGAGCAGCTTGGCGAATACGCCCAGGCCGAGCGCCGCCCACACCGCGCCGGCAAGCTGCCCGACGCCGCCGAGCACGACGACCATGACGGCATCGACGATGTAACCCTGGCCCATGTCCGGCCCGACGTTGGAGATCTGCGACAGGGCGAGTCCCCCGAGCCCGGCAATCCCCGCCCCGAGCGCGAAGGCCAGCGTATCGATGCGCGACGTTGGCACGCCCACGCAGCCGGCCATGGCGCGGTTCTGCGTCACGGCGCGCACGAACATGCCCAGCCGCGTGCGGTTCATCAGCACCCACATCAGCGCCAGCACGAACAGCGCGAAGCCGATGATGATGATGCGGTTCCACGGCAGCAGCAGATTGGGCATCAGCTCGATGCCGCCGGACATCCACGACGGGTTGGCGACTTCCACGTTCTGCGCGCCGAACAGCACGCGCGCCGCCTGGATCAGGATCAGCGACAGCCCCCACGTGGCGAGCAGCGTCTCCAGCGTGCGCCCGTACAGCCAGCGGATCACCGTGCGCTCCATGACCACGCCGACCAGCGCGGCGCCGAAGAACGCCAGCGGAATTGCCGCCGGCAGATACCAGTCGATGGCGTCGGGCAAATACGCGCGGAACAGGCTCTGCGTGGCGTAGGCCGAATACGCGCCGATCATCAGCAGCTCGCCGTGCGCCATGTTGATGATGCCCATCACGCCGTAGGTGATGGCGAGGCCCAGCGCGCCGAGCAGCAGGATGCTGCCGAGCGACAGGCCGGAAAAGACGCGGCCGAGGTTCTCGGTCATCGACAGCCGGCCGTCGATCGACTTCACCGCCGAGATCGCCGCGTAGCGCACCTTCGAGTCCGCTTCGCCGGCCTTTTCCGTGAGCGGCTGCAGCAGGCTCTTGACCGACGGCGACGACGAGCCGGACAGCGCGCGCACGGCGGCGAGGCGCGCCGCCGGGTCGGCGTTCGCCAGGTTCGCCTGCGCGTGCGAGAGCGTCAGCAGCGCCTTGATCTTCGCATCGGTTTCCTTCTCCAGCGCCTTCGCCAGCAACGGCGACATCTCCGCGCTCACCTTGCTTTGCAGTTTTTGCGCCGAATCCAGGCGCACCGCCGGGTCGGCGTCGAACAACTTCAACGCCGCCAGCGCGTTGGCCAGTTCGCCGCGGATGCGGTTGTTGACGGTGATCGATTCGGGGTTCTCCGGCGCCTTCACCGGCGCGCCGGTCGCCGCGTCGAATGCCTTGTCGCCGTCGACGATCAACACCTTGCCGCCGGCCAGCGCCAGCGCATCGTCGGCCATCGCCTGCAGGATGCGCACCGTGTCCGGGTCGCCCGTCTGCGTCAGCTTCTGGATCGCCGCCACCTTCACGCTCGAATCGTCGTCCGCCAACTGCCGTACCAGCGCAGGATCGGGCGCCGCCCGCGCGGTCAGGGCGCAGGCAAGCAGCAGCAGGGCAAGCAGTGACTTGAACATGGACGGTTCCGTAGGCGTTGTCGGCTCTTGGGTCGGAGCTTACGGGCCGGTTCGATTGGCGGGAATACGACAAATTGCGTAGAGGTAAGGCTTGCAAGTGCCCGGGTTTTCTCCTCCCCTGACAAGGGGAGGCCGGGAGGGGTTAAAACGAGCGCCTCCGGTGATAGCGAGAGTCCGAAGCGCCGCCCGGTCGCCCATCGCTTCGCGCCTGCGTAGTCGGCTGGCTGTGCAAAGCCAGCCGTGGACGGCCGGGAGGAGTTCAGGCCAATCCCCTCCAGTAATAGCGAGAGTCGGAAGCGCGGCCCATGTCGCCCGATTGCTTGGCGATTGCGTGAGCTTGCTGGCAGAATGCGGTGGTCTTCTCAACTTCAGGCCACGCCGGTTTTAGGACGTACTAACTCCGGATATGTCAATGAAAAACAAGAAGTTTTTCCGGAAGGTGGATGTAATGGGCGGCCGAAAGGACGGAGAGCTTTGCGTCGCGATGGAAGACTCTCCGTCTATTCGGCATGCCACTTAATATTAGGCATCTATCATGGTCGCGACGGTCAACATTGCTGAACTATCCAAGGTTCCATTCATCGACCTAGACAATCTTCATGGTCGGACCATATCAACGTTGTCGTTCTTCGTCGAAGGGGAGTGGCATCTTTGGGTTCCTACGGACCAGGGTCTTATCAAACTTAAGGCGTGGCCTGCTGAAGGGTGCTACTTCGGCCAAGAGGCGGAGCATCCGATGGATGCTTACCTTGAGTTCTTCAATTTCATCGCCCAACGCTGTTCCTGGCCTACCGTAATTCGTCCGTTCATGAGCCTACAGCAGGACTACCTCAATCTCTGCGCTACGATTAAGAAGTTCGACATATTGTTTGAGCAATCGACGAACCTAAAGACAGCTGCATCTCGCCTCGTAGTAACGGAATTGGAGTATCTCTTTTCCCTTTGCCGTAGCGTCTTCGATCTGCTTCAAGAAATAGTTGCGGCCCAATGGCAGACAGTAACGCTACATGACCAAACCATTAAGAAGAAACAATTGCCGAAGGCATTCTCAGACGTCGTACTGAATGCTGGCGCTTTGCGCTCCGAGGAAGAACTGATTCATCGCTTTCATATACCTCAACCTCTTGCTGCCTTTTATGTCCGCTCTGGGCCGTTCTTCGAAGTACTCCGCAACTTTCGTGATCGTTTTGTTCACGGAGGCAACACACCCGAGCACGTTTTCGTCACCGAAAGAGGGTTTGCGGTTCAACGCTGCACCGATCCCTTCTGCACATTCAACGTTTGGAATCTAGAGCACATGCTTCCCAATGATCTCTGCTCCTTACGGCCAGTCATCGGTCACATTGTTGTCAAGACTTTGGAGGCTTGTGAGGATTATGCGACTACGATTCAGTCAATTATTCAATATCCGGCCCCAATAGCTCCCAATCTACATTTTCTTATCCGGGGCCATTTCAACGATGTACTAAACCAATGTTCAACAGCCTTGGAGAAGTGCCTATGGTGGAAAGATGCCTAACAGGCTGTTGAAATTCGACCAGTGCAAGACTATTCATGACGATTGCAGCAACAGCCATCGCCCCAACTTATTGATTTATTGAATCAAAGGGGCCTGGCTCGATTTTTCCGCGATTTTTCCGCAAGCTTCCAGCGTTTCCTCGAGCTTTGCGCCGGGTGTACCGGCCGATTGCTCAATCTCGCCAACCAACGATATAGGGGGCAGAGCGATTTGTTTCGAGGGGCGCCACAGCCCACACCCATGACGTAAGGGTACTCAATGCAACCGATCGACCGTTCATCTGCCGAGCACTATCTCTGGGGCGACGTCTGCGATGGCTGGCACCTCGTCAAACGACCGGAGATGTCAGTCATCGCCGAACGGGTTCCTGCGGGGGCGAAGGAGAAGCGCCACGTTCATTCGATGGCGCGGCAGTTCTTTTTCATCCTGAGCGGTTCGGCGGTGATTGAGATCGACGGGGAGCGCGTCAGCCTAGCTGCCGGGCAAGGGGTCGAAGTTCCGCCCGGGGCTCCCCACCAGTTCATGAATGAGTCGCAGGAGGAGGTTAGCTTTCTGGTGGTTTCCCACCCCAGCACCCGGGGTGATCGCGTCGACCTTTGAGGTTGCGGGCAAATCGGCGAGAACCGGACAGGTGGTCAGGCCTCTTCTATAATTTCGCTCGATGCGCAGTGCTCTTTTCGCTATCTGCGTGCCCGTCACCCACCAGGAAAACCACCATGAAACTTGTGCGCTTTGGCCCGCCGGGCCAGGAAAAGCCGGGTCTTCTCGACGCCGCCGGAAACATTCGCGACGTCTCCGGACTGCTGGACGATTTTTCCCCAAGAACTCTATCGCCTGAGGCGCTGGACGTGCTGCGTGCGCTAGACCTCGAGCGTTTGCCGAAGATCGACGGCAGCCCGCGGCTGGGCGTGCCCTGGAGCGGCATGGGCAAGTACGTGGCGATCGGGCTAAATTACAGCGATCACGCCGCCGAGTCGGGCATGGCCATCCCGCAGGAACCGACGATGTTCACCAAATGGTTGATCTGCGTGTGCGGGCCGAACGACGATACGGTGATGCCGCAGGATGCGACCAAGCTGGACTGGGAGGTGGAACTGGGCATCGTGATTGGACGACGGGCGCGCAACGTGTCGCAGGCCGAAGCGCTGGACTATGTGGCTGGCTACTGTCTGGCCAACGACATCTCGGAGCGTTCCTATCAGCTCGACCGCAGTGGTGGGCAATGGAGCAAGGGCAAAGGCTTCGACACCTTCGGGCCGGTCGGTCCGTGGCTGGTGACGCGCGACGAAGTGCCCGATCCACAGAATCTCGACATGTGGCTTGACGTCAACGGTGTGCGCCGGCAGACCGGCAACACGTCGAAGATGATCTTTCCATGCGACTACCTGGTGAGCTATTGCAGTCGCGTGATGACGCTGGAGCCGGGCGATCTGATCATTACCGGCACGCCGCCGGGCGTCGGTCTCGGCTGCAAGCCGCCGCAATTCCTTTCTATCGGCGATGTCGTCGAACTAGGTGTTGCAGGCTTGGGGCGGCAGCGGCAGCGGGTAGTAGCCGGGTGACAAAGGTAAAAAAGGCTTAAGCGTCAGTGGGTTAAGTTGGGGTTGTGCAAATCGAAAGTTGAACTTTGGATTTGCACAAACCGGTTCGAGAGGCAGGGGGTTACGCCAACAACCGGTACAGCACCGGCACCAACACCGCCGTCATCAGCGCGTTCAACCCCATCCCCAGCCCGGCGAAGGCGCCGGTCTGCTCGCTTTCCTGGAAGGCGCGGGCGGTGCCGATGCCGTGGCTGACGAGGCCCATGGCGAAGCCGCGCACGGCGGGTTCGCGGATGGCGAGGCGATCAAGCACCCAGGGCGCGCCGACGGCGCCGGTGATGCCGGTGAGGATGACCACCGCGGCGGTTAGCGAGGGGATGCCGCCGAGCTTTTCGACGATGCCCATGGCCACCGGCGCGGTGGCGGATTTGGGCGCCAGCGAGAGCAGGCTCGACGGGCTGGCGCCGAGCGCCCAGCCGATGCCGACCGAAGCGGCGATCGCCAGCAGCGAGCCGCTGGCCAGCGTGAGCAGCAGCGGCGTCAGCAGGCTGCGGATGCGGTCCTTCTGCTGGTAGAGCGGCACGGCCAGCGCGACGGTGGCCGGCGCGAGCAGGAAGTGGATCCACTGCCCGCCGGCGAAGTAGCGGGCGTACGGCGTGCCGGTGAAAGTCAGGAGCAGCGACAGCGTCAGGATGCTGAGCCCCACGGGGTTGGCCAGCGGGAAGCCGCGCATGCGCCGGGCGAGCAGGCCGGCGAGGTGGAAGACGCCGAGCGTCAGGGCCAGCCAGAAGACGGGCAGTGTCTGCAGGTGCGCCCAGAGACCGATGAGGCGTTCATTCATGGCCGGCCTCCTCGTTGTTGGAGAGCGCGCGCAGCAGCAGCCCAGTGAGTCCGACGCTGATCAGCGTGGCGAACAGCACCGAGCCGAGGATCGCCGGCCATTCGCGCTGCAGCCGTTCGAGGTGCAGGATGATGCCGACACCGGCCGGGACGAACAGCAGCGAGAGAAACTGCAGGATGCTGCTGGCGGCCTTGCCGAGGTTTTCGCCGGGCTCGCGCCCGCGCCACAGCAGCCAGGCGAGCAGCAGCGCCATGCCGACGACGGCGCCGGGGAGCGGCAGGGCGAGGAGGTAGACGAGGGTTTCGCCGGCGAGCAGGAAGGCCAGCAATTGCAGGAATCCGGTCAGCATGGGTGGTGGTCTTCTTCGGTGATGGGGGCCTGGGGGTGGGTTGTCGCGGGTTCTGGGTTCCGGCTTTCGCCGGGACGACGAGGGGTGCGAAGGCTCATGTCGCCTCGCCGGTCACGTCGGGCCCGACATGCAGCAACAGCGTCCGGTCGAGTGGACGTTCGTCGCAATTGCCGGCGGCATTGTCGCGGTCGATGACGAGGAAATCGCTCTCGCCGTGCAGGGCGAGCAGCGGGTGGTGCCAGACACCCGCCGCGATATTGATGCCCTGCTTCCCTTGCGCGAGGAAGGCGCGAATCTGCGCGGGGTCGATGTGTTCGCCTTTCGGCGCGACGACGACGAGGAACGGTTGTCCGGCCAGCGGCATGAAGGCTTGCGAGGCCTTCGGGTGGCGTTCGAGCATGGTGATGGCGAGCGGCAGGCGCCTGGGCTGGGCGCGGAAGATGCTGACGATCAGCCGGCCGCCTTCGCCGGGGTCGAGGCGGGCGAGGTCGTGGAAGCGTTGCGAGGTGCCGGCGTTGATCGGGAACGAGAGGTGATCGGCGGCGGCTTCGATGACGTCGCCGAACGGGGCGAAGGCGTCGCGGGTCAGCGGTTCGATGGCGAGCTGCATCAGATCGCCTCTCCTGCCGGCAGGCCCCACAGGCGCAGGCGCGAGACGCCGCCGTCCGGATGCAGGTTGAAGCGGATGTGGCTGACCGGCGCGGCGCCGTCGACGGCGAAGCTGTGCACGCTGTCCGCCACGAGCCGGCTTTCTTCCAGCAGCGTCGGCCAGAACTGCGACTGGGCGGGCATCGCCGCCTCGTCGAGGTCGGGAACCCAGGCGCCCTGCAGCGAGCAGCGGTCGGGGAAGTTGCCCTTGAAGTGCGCGGTGTCGACCTCGATGCGACGGATCGTTCCGGGAACGCCGAGGGCGATCAGGCACCAGTCGTGCCCCGGCTCGCGCCGGCGGCGCGTTTCCCAGCCGTCGCCCATGTTGATGCCGCGGCCGGGCAGCAGCAGGTTGGCGGCGGCCCCGAAGTGCGCGTCGTTCCAGGCGAAGGCGCGTCCGCCGTGGCGGGTGGCGGCGAGGTCGATGAGGCCGTCCGGGCCGGTTTCAATCGTCTGCGGCGCTGGGCGGCCATAGACGCGCAAGCGGGCGAGTCCGCCGTCGGGGAAGATGTTGACGCGGATGTGCGAATAGACGGTGTCGCCGGCGAGCGCTTCGACCAGGTGATGGCGGTTGCCCTGCAGTGGCAGCGTCGGCGTCAGCGCGCGCCAGTCGTTGCCCTGCGGATCGCGGCCCGCCGGGCAGCCTTCGATGCTGGCGGCGGGCGGGTAGTTGCCGGTGAAGAAGCTGGTGTCGAGATCGAAGCCGGCGATGGTGCCGGCGCAGCCGAGCCTGATGATGCACCAGTCATGGCCGGCGACGCGCTTGCGGCGGCTCTCCCAGCCGTCCATCCACTTGCCGTTGTCGTCGTACTTGCCGGGGATGAAGCACGCCGGCTCGGGGTTGAGCATGCGCGCCATCGGGGCGAAGAAGTCGTCGGAACAGGCGAGCGCCTCGGCACCGAGGCGGGGGTCGGCGAGGTTGATGGAACGGGTGGCCCAGGGGGGGAGGGGGGTGTTGGATGTCATTTTGTGGACTCTGGAGTCGATATTTATTCTGTTGCGGGTGTTAACCCCTCCCAACCTCCCCTTGTCAGGGGAGGAGACCACCGAGCGGTCGAATCGCCCGTCAGCGGGCCCCCCCCTGACAAGGGGGGCTGGGGGGGTTAAGGAGGTTGATGGTCAATTCAGCGACCCGATAAAACTCGCGAACTCCGGCGTTTCCGGCCTGGCAAACATCGCCTGCGGGTCGCCGGATTCGTGAATCTTACCCTCGTGCATGAACACCAGCTTGTCGCTGACTTCACGCGCGAAGCGCATTTCGTGCGTGACCATGATCAGCGTCATGCCTTCGCTGGCGAGCTGGCGCACGACGCCGAGGACCTCGTTGACCAACTCCGGATCGAGCGCGGAAGTGATCTCGTCGCACAGCAGGACTTTCGGCGACATGGCCAGCGCGCGGGCGATGGCGACGCGCTGCTGCTGGCCGCCGGAAAGTTGATCGGGGAAGGCGTCGAACTTTTCGGCGAGGCCGACGCGTTCCAGCATGCGCCGGGCGATGTCCTCGGTTTCGTTCTTCGCCGTGCCTTTGACCACCTGCGGCGCGAGCATCACGTTCTGGCCGGCGGAGAGGTGCGGGAACAGGTTGAACTGCTGGAAGACCATGCCGACCTTGAGGCGCAGCGCGCGCAAGGACGCCGCGTCGGCACAGTCGACTTCCAGCTTTGCGCCGTCGACTTCGATGATCCCGTCGTCGATGCTTTCCAGCCCGTTGAGCGTGCGCAGCAGTGTACTCTTGCCCGAGCCGCTGCGGCCGACGATGGTGACGACTTCGCCTTCCTCGACGTCGAGCTTGATGCCGCGCAGGACGTGATTCTTGCCGAAGAACTTGTGCAGGCGATTGGTGCTAACGAGCGGCATGGAGTTTCCTTTCCAGCGATTGGGCGTAATGCGACAGCGGATAGCACAGGATGAAGTAGCCGAGCGCCACCAGGCTATAGACGAGGAAGGGTTGATACGTCGCGTTGGCGATCATCGAGCCGGTCTTGGTCAGTTCGGCGAAACCGATGATCGACGTGACGGCAGTGCCCTTGACCACCTGCACGGCGAAGCCGACGGTGGGCGCGATCGACAGGCGCATGGCCTGCGGCAGGATCACGTGGCGCATCTGTTCCCAGTAGGTCATGGCCAGGCAGGAGGAGGCTTCCCACTGGCCGCGCGGCACCGCCTCGACGCAGCCGCGCCAGATCTCGGCGAGGAAGGCGCTGGTAAAGAGCGTGAGGCCCAATCCGGCGGCCAGCCAGGCCGGGACATCCAGCCCGAACAGCGACAGCCCGAAGAACAGGGTGAATAGCTGCAGCAGCAGCGGGGTGCCCTGGAACAGCTCGATGTGCATCTGCGCCAGCGCACGCGGCGCACGCCACTTGCCGATGCGCGCCAAGAGTACGAGCAGCCCGGTGGCGCCGCCGAGCACGAAGGCCACGAGCGAGAGCAGCAGCGTGAGCGCGCCGCCGATCAGCAGGTTGCGCACGATGTCCCACAGCGAAAATGACATCATCGTGATGGCCTCCGCACGATCAGGTAACGGCCGATGAAGTGCATCGCCTGGCGGATGAGCAGCGCCAGGGCGAAGTACATGCCGGTGGTCAGGAAATAGGTCTCGAAGGCGCGGAAGTTGCGCGACTGGATGAAGTTGGCGACGAAGGTCAATTCCTCGGTCGAGATCTGCGAACACACGGACGAACCGAGCATGGTGATGACGACCTGGCTGGACAGCGCCGGCCAGACCTTGCGCAATGCCGGGCGCAGCATGACGTGCAGGAAGATCTGCCAGCGCGTGAACGCCAGCGAATCGGCCGCTTCCAGCTGCCCGCGCGGCGTCGCCTGCAGCCCGGCGCGGATGATCTCGGTGCTGTACGCGCCGAGATTGAGCACCATGGCCAGGATCGCCGCCTGCCATGCCTCCAGCTTGATGCCGAGCGAGGGCAGGCCGAAGAAGATCAGGAACAGCTGCACCAGGAACGGCGTGTTGCGGAACAACTCGACGTAGTAGCGGTACAACTCGCCGAACGGACGCACGTTCCACAGGCGGCTGATCGCGCCGGCGATGCCGATGCCGATGCCGAGCGTGCCGCCGACGACGGTCAGGCCGACGGTGTACGCGACTCCCTGGGCGAGCATGCCGGCGTAGTCGGGGACGAAGGTGAAGTCGAATTGGTAGGACATGGTGGGGTCGGGGTGAATGGCGACGAAGGTATCGGTGCAGTAGTTCAACCCCCCCAGCCCCCCCTTGTCAGGGGGGGGCGGCTGGCGGTGGAGCAGCCGGTCGGTTGTCTCCTCCCCTGACAAGGGGAGGCCGGGAGTGGTTAGCGGGGCCTCAGGATCACAGATCCCCCGGCAACGCCGCATGCAGCCAGCGCTGCGAGATCTCGTTCAGCGCACCACTCTTCTTGGCCTTGGCGATGATCTCGTTGACCTTGGCCTGAAGTGCCGCTTCGCCCTTGGCCAGCCCGACGAAGCACGGCGAGTTCTTGATCAGGAACTTGGTCGAAAGGCGGCGCAGCTTGCTGCGCTCGTTCACCGCCGCTGCCACCACGTTGCCGGTGGCGATCAGTTGGGTCTGGCCCGAAAGGTAGGCGGTGATCGTCGCGTTGTTGTCCTCGAAGCGCTTGATGTCGGCGCCAGCCGGGGCGATCTTGGAGAGTTCCAGATCCTCGATCGAACCGCGCGTGACTGAGATGGACTTGCCGACGAGTTCCTCGACCTTGGCCGCCTTGACGTCTTCCGGTCCGAACACGCCGTTGAAGAACGGTGCGTAGGCGGCCGAGAAGTCGATGACCTTCTCGCGCTCGGCGTTCTTGCCCATGCTGGAGATCACCAGATCGACCTTGCCCGTGGTCAGGAACGGCACGCGGTTGGCGCTGGACACCGGGACGAGTTCAACCTTGGCACCCAACTCCTTGCCGATCAGGTTGGCGACGTCGATGTCGTAGCCGCTCGGTTTCATGTCCGCGCCGACGCTGCCGAAGGGCGGGAAGTCCTGTGGCACGGCGATCTTGATCGTGCCGGACTTGGCGATGTTGCCCAGAACGTCGGCCTTGACGACAGGCGCGAGCGATCCGAGGGCGACGGCGCCAACCAGCGCCAGGGTGCGGAAGAGACGTTTGCTGCTCATGGTGCTTCTCCTATGGTGTTGCAAGAGGTGGGTGCTGCGGGTGTTGCGTTAAGGCTGGAAAAAACGAATCCCGACGCGCGCGGCGGCGCGCAGCAGGTGGGTCTGCATGGCCTGCCGCGCGGCAGCGGGGTCGTGGCTGGCGATGGCGTCGATCACGGCCAGATGTTCGTCGGCCGTTTCCCAGATGCCTTTTGGATTGGCGAACGGGAGCTGCAGGCTGTAGGCGACCTGCGTCTCGTATTGTTTGAGCACCGAGGCGAAGGCTTCGTTGCCTGACAGGCGAGCGATGGCGTGGTGGAATTCCATGTCGCACTGGGCAGCCTCGACGAGATCGAATCGGTGCAGCGCGGCTTCGAGCCGTGCCTGGATCGCGCGCAATTCCTCGGCGCCGGATTTCGGATCGGCGGCGACCATGCTCGCGGCGGCCGGCTCGAGTACGAAGCGGAACTGGAAAATGGCCTCGGGGCGCATCCCCGCCGGGTTGGCCGGATAGTCGCCGGCGTCGCGCCCCGTGCCGGCCGTGACGAATACCCCCTTGCCGGCGTGGGAACGCACCAGGCCCAGCGCTTCCAGCATGGAAATCGCTTCGCGCAGACAGGCACGGCTGATGCCCAAGGACTCGGCCAGATCGCGCTGCGAAGGCAGGGTTTTTCCGACGGCGTAGGTGCCGTTGGCGATCAGGCGTTGCAGGTTCTGGGCGGCGACGTTCGACAGGCTGGGCATGCTTTTCCTTTGGCTGGACTAACTGGTCGGACCAGTACGGCCAGTTAAAAGCAATCGGTGTGCCATGTGTCTATTGGCGTGGTGTTGTATCGACAAGTGTCTGTTTTTATGAGACTTGTGTTGTTGTGCTTTGCTGTCAGGCCATGCTCATCGATGGTTGGATTTGCACCAATGTCGTACACGCAGCACTACAAGCAGGCGAAGCCGCGGTCGCGTTTGCGAGTCAGAGAACGAAAAACGGGGGCCGAAGCCCCCGTCGATGCGTTTCCTGATTCGCCGCGAAATCACTTTCCTTCCGGCTCGTCCTTCTTGGTGTCGTTGCCGGCGATGAACGGGCTCCACGGCTGGGCCTTGACCGGGCCGGGCGTTTTCCACACGACGTTGAACTGGCCGTCGGCCTTCACTTCGCCGATGAACACCGACTTGTGCAGGTGGTGGTTCTTCTCGTCCATCTTGGAGACGATGCCCGACGGCGCCTTGAAGGTCTGGCCGGCCATCGCGGCGATGACCTTGTCGACGTCGGTGCTCTTGGCCTTCTCGACGGCCTGCTTCCACATGTGGATGCCGATGTAGGTGGCTTCCATCGGGTCGTTGGTGACGACCTTGTCGGCGTTCGGCAGCTTGGCCTTCTTGGCCCAGTCGCGGTACATCTTCACGAACTTGTCGTTCTCGGGGTTCTTCAGCGACATGAAGTAGTTCCACGAGGCGAGGTGGCCGACCAGCGGCTTGGTGTCGACGCCGCGCAACTCCTCCTCGCCGACCGAGAACGCGACGACCGGCACATCGGTGGCTTTCAGGCCGGCGTTGCCGAGTTCCTTGTAGAACGGGACGTTGGAGTCGCCATTGATCGTGGAAACCACCGCCGTCTTCTTGCCTTCGGAGGCGAACTTCTTGATCTTGGCGATGATCGTCTGGTAGTCGCTGTGCCCGAACGGGGTGTACTCCTCCATGATGTCGGCTTCGGCGACGCCCTTGGACTTCAGGAAGGCGCGCAGGATCTTGTTGGTCGTGCGCGGATAGACGTAGTCGG
>JARKPC010000006.1 GCA_029975435.1 Propionivibrio sp.
CGTCGGCAACCGCCGGCAGGCAGTGATCGCACTCACCCATGGCATGCTCGAACAACTGCCGCCGCGCGAGCTGGCGGGCGTGCTTGCGCACGAAACTGCGCATATCGCCCACGGCGACCTGCGCGTGCTGGGTCTTGCCGACTACGTCAGCCGGTTGACCAGCGTGTTCGCGCTGCTCGGGCAGTTCCTCGTCCTGTTTTCCCTGCCGGCGCTGCTGACCGGCGCGGGCATGATCAACTGGGCCGGGTTCCTCGTGCTCATTTTCTCGCCACACCTGGCCATGCTTTCGCAGCTCGGCCTGTCGCGGGTGCGCGAATTCGATGCGGATCTCACCGCTGCGGCGCTGACCGGCGACCCGCGCGGACTGGCCTCCGCCTTGGCGCGCATCGAAGGACGCAGCCGTTCCTGGCGCGGCTTGTTCATGCCCGGGTGGGGTAACCCCGAACCATCGTGGTTGCGCACGCATCCGGAAACCGAGGAACGGATTCGTCGCTTGCTTGAGTTGGCTCCGGCAGCGGAATCGGCCTGTTGGCAGGGCGTCGCGAGGGTTCGTCCGGATACGCTCGGAAAGGTCAGGCAACGCCCGCGCTGGACGATCGGCGGGTTGTGGCGATAGCGAGGCCTTGGCAGCTTCAACGTCCGTACGCGTGTGGCGGTTTCATCCGCAGCGCGGCTGTCAGCGCCAAAGCGAATACTGCGGCCAGCAACAGGAAGCCTTGCGCATAGGAAGTATGGATGCCCTCAACGCTTGATCCGTAAACGCTTTCCCGCCAGGCGACAAACACGGCGATGACGGCAATGCCCAGCACGCCGCCAAGTTGGCGGGAGTAACTGATGACTACCGAGGACTGGCCGAGCTGGTGGGGTTCCAGATGGCGCAGAACGGAGAGCGTCAGTGCCGGCAGGATCAGTCCGAGGCCGATACGTCCCCACACGGTAATGCCGATGATTTCAATCGAAGTGATGCCGCCCCCGAACAGCGCGAAGGCCAGGAACGAGGTGCCGAGCAGGCCCATGCCGCTTACCGTGAGCCAATGCGGGGGAAGGCGGTCCGCCAACCGGCCGGCGACCGGGATCGTCGCCAGCAGTGCGATACCCGAGGGGATCAGCATCGACCCCGCAGCAGCGGCTGAGAATCCAAGCGCGTTTTGCAGGAAGACGGGAATCAGGTAGGTCGAGCCGAAAAAGCCGAAGCCGTAGGCGAACGAAACGATTGTTCCCATCGAGAAGGCCCGATGGTGGAACAGGCCGAGGCTGATGACCGGGTTTTTGCTGCGGCGGGCATGGCGCAGGAAAAACACGATTGCCACTGCCGCCAGAGCGAGAAGGCCCGCCGTCCAAAGAGTCATCAGCCCGCTGTGCCGCAGGCTCGACACGACCTCGACGAGGACGAGCGTAGCCAGCGTGAGCATCGCCACACCGCTCCAGTCAAAGGGGGTGCGGCGTATTTCGCGGGGCAGTGGCAGGAAGATCAACGCCAGAACCATTGCGGCAACACAGAACGGCAGGTTGAGCAGGAAGATGGTGCGCCAACCGAAGGCATCGAGAAGGGCGCCACCTGCGGCCGGTGCGATCGCAGGCATGAGCACGATGCCGAAGGTAAGAATGCCGGAGGCCCGCCCCTGGCTTTCTGGAGGAAACAAACGCATTACGGCCAGTGGACCGAGCGGGTGCAGAACGCCGGTGGCGAGGCCTTGAGCAATCCGTGCGGCGACCACCAAGGGAAACGTCGGCGCAAGATAGC
>JARKPC010000040.1 GCA_029975435.1 Propionivibrio sp.
CGAGCGCTCCAATCAGACCGAGCAACTCGCGCAAGGAAGTAACATACGGCACATCCGCCAGCCCAAGGACCGCTTCGCACGCCTCGCGCACGTCCGGCGCCCGGCGCAGCGGGATGACATGTCCGGCCTCGAACGGAATCAGCAGCATCCCGAGCACCCGCGCCCGCTGCGCCTGCGCCATGCGCTTGCGGTGGAAGGCCTCGGGATAATCCGCCGATGATTTTCCTCCGGAACGTATCCTTTTGTCGGCACGGCGCGCCATGGCTTGCAGCAACTGGCGGGCATTCTGAAAGTCGCCGCGCCACAGCATTGCGGTTCCCTCACAGGCAAACCGGTATGCCGTGTCAGCAGTAAGAGTGTCGTCAGCCACCACGACGCGGCGTGGCGGCGGAACTCCAGCCTCCGAATGCCATACCACCCTGTGCGCAATATCTCCAGCGTGCCAAACAAGCTCAGCAGGCTTTGTTTTGTCATTGCTCATCAATCGATATTTGACCTGTAGTTCAATGGAACAGCCATCGGTATTTACCATGTTTTTGTAGAAAACACGATCGCCGCGGACTATTGCACACGGCAATCGCTTACACGAACATCATTTTGTTGATTTTTTTTGATTGGCTGAGAACGAGGGCGAAGGCCGAGGAGCTCGGCGCGGTAGATGGGGTTCGGGAAGCGCGGTTGCGGCGCTGGCGAAGGCTGCTCTTGGGGTAGACGGTATCGAGGCGGAGCATGGCCAAGGTGATTTTGCGCAGTAATCCGTGAAGTATGAAGAGATGTATCTGCACGGCTACGAAACCGTTTCCGCCGCTCGGCAGTCATTGAGCCGGTATTTTGACTTCTACGTAAGCGCCCGGCGAACCCACCTTGACGCGAGATTCAGGAAGGGTTGGCCTGCCAGCGATGAGGAAGAAGTTCGGTGATTTTACTGAACGGCTGGGTAGGCAGGCGCGACAGGACATCCTTCAGATAAGCGAAGGGATCATGGCCGTTGAGCTTGGCGGACTGGATCAGGCTCATGATCGCGGCCGCACGTTGGCCGGCACGCAGACTCCCGGCGAAGAGCCAGTTCTTCCTCCCGGTGGCAATCGGGCGAATGCGGTTCTCGACCCAGTTGTTGTCGATCGGCACTTGACCGTCGTGCAGATAATGGATGAGCGCCGTCCAGCGCCGTAGACTGTAGTCGATCGCCTTGGCGGTTGCTGAGCCGTTGGGTACTTGTTGCCGTCGCCCCTTGAGCCAGGTTTCGAATTCATCAAGGATCGGTTTGGCCTGTTCCTGACGTAATCGTCGCCGATCGTCATGCTCGAGTTCGGCCAACTCGCGCTCGATGGCGTAGAGCTTCTGGAAATACGCGAGGGCCTCGCCGGCGATCTGGCTCTGATGGCCGGCGTGCAGATCAAAGAATTTCCGCCGCGCATGGGCCATGCAGCCGGCTTCGGTCACTCCCTCGGCAATCAGCGCCTTGTAGCCCGAGTAGTCGTCGCACACCAGAGTGCCGCGCCACTTCCCCAGGAAGTTCTGCGCATGCTTGCCGGCCCGGCTTTCGGCGAAGTCATAGACCACCGCCTTGATTGGCTCGAAGGCGCCAATGCTGTAGGACCACAGGTAGGCCCGATGCGTCTTTCCTGCGCCGGGATCGAGCATCGCCACCGGCGTCTCGTCGGCATGCAGTACCGGATGCGCCAGCATCTCGTCTTTCAGGGCATCGACCAGCGGTTGCAGGACCACGCCCATCTGGCCGACCCACTGAGCCAGTGTCGACTGGGGAATCGCCAAACCGGCCCGGCCGAAGATACTTTCCTGGCGATACAGCGGCAGGTGGTCCAGGTATTTGGCAATGAGCACCTGGGCGAGCAGCCCGGTGGTCGGAATCCCCTTGTCGATCACATGCGCCGGAACCGGCGCCTGCACCAGCATCTCGCATTTCGCACAGACCCACTTGCCCCGAATGTGCCGTTCCACCGTAAAAGTCCCTGGGGTGTAGTCGAGCTTCTCGGCCACATCCTCGCCAATACGTTTCATCTGACAGCCACAGGCACAGGTCGTCGTTTCCGGTTCGTGCTGAATCTCGGTGCGCGGCAGTTCCGCCGGTAACGGCTGGCGCTTGGCTTGGCCTTTCTCCTTGGCGGGGGAAGAAGGCGACAATTGTTCGAGTTCCTTACCGATCGCGGCCAGATCGGCGGCGGTCGTCTCTTCGAACAGTTGCGCCTGCTCGGTCGATAGGTGTTCCGCCTTCACGCCGTAGCGCTGACGTTTGTAGTACGCCAACTCATAGGTGAGCTTATCGATCCTGGCCTGACTCTCGACCAGCAGGCAACGCAGTTCGTCAGCGTTGAGTCGGTCGAGATCGGCGGGAAGCGGCATGCCTTGAATCATGCCTGACTGTGGCACAGTCCGCTATGGTGGACTTCCA
>JARKPC010000179.1 GCA_029975435.1 Propionivibrio sp.
TTCGTTGGCAGCAAAAAATTGCCGCACATCCTCGCCAAGCCGTCCGGCGGCCGTCAGAACCGCGCCCTTGAAATGGGAATCTTCGTCGAGCACCTGACCTGTCGCAAACTGGAGGAACAGATGGTCATCGGTCAGGATGACCTGCCAAACCTTGCGGGCATGCTCAACCATCGCCATGGTCAGCGCCAGTGACTCCGGATCGTCAATACATGCCTGATCCAAGCGCTCCATGTAAGCCGCTCTGGCGACCTCGAAATCCATCAAAGTCACCGTGAACGGTAGCTGGACCTCCCTGGTGGAGGTAAGCACCTGTACGGTCGTCGAGTTGGGTGGTGTGAGTTCCATACTTACTCCTGATGAAGGTTGATTTGCGCGCGGGCTTCTTTCGCCCGCCGCTCCAGTTCCGCCCGAATTTCCGGCGGTTGTCGCAACGCACCGAGGCGTTGGAGACTCTGCCAATCGTTCGGGCGATGGCGGACATCGACACGGCGCAGGGTGCTGACGTCGACCCATGCCGTAAACCTTGAGATGTCCTGGGCATCGATAACGGGCTCATCGCCGAACCGCTCGGCGAATTCGCACTCAGGCACATCCTCGAATTCATACCAGCGGACCTGGCGACGGTTGCCGTCGACGGCGTCGATGATCACCCAGCCGTGCTCGAGATGACGCGCCTCGCTGTGCAGTGGAAAGAGGGCCGGATGGCGGCCGATCGGAATAACCGAGGCCAATGAAATTTGGTGTTCAGACACGTTGAAATCCTCCAGTTCGATGGTCAATGAGATGACATTCGGGATACTGGCGTACTCGGTAACGGAGGATCCCCCCGGCGTGGCGCTGGCGGGCAACGGGCAAGGTGAGCACGCACCGCGTTCTCGATCACGGACTCCTCGATCTCTGTCTTCGAACCCAGCAGTGCAAGAACCTGCTCGTCGATCGTTCCAGGAATCACTGGAATGATCACGAAGACATCGCGCGTCTGTCCGTTACGATAGGCACGGTCCTCGCGCTGGCGCTGCATGGCTGGCGTCCACGGCTGCGAGGCTAAAATCACATAGTTCGCGGCAGTCAGCGTGATGCCGACGGCCGCTGCGGATGTCCCGATGAATACCCGCACGGCGGGATTCTGCTGGAAAGCATCCACTGCACGCTGTCGTGAGCTACCGTTGTCACTACCCACCAGCGTAACGCAGTCTATGCCGGCATTCTTGAATGATTCTTTCATAAAGTCAACGGTCGGCATGTACTCGCAAAAGATGATGACCTTGTCGTCCGCCTGCAGAGACTGGACCGTCTCGATGAGAAAATCCGTCTTGATGATCTCGAGATGTTGGCGCAGCTTGGTGATTTTTGGCATCACCGGCAGGGTCATGTCGGCGAGGATCCGCTGATACTCGTCGAGGCCTTCGGCCGGGGTCACGTAACGCACCTGGTGCGTCTTCTTGCCGAGCCCCTTGAGCACCTTCTTCGAGCGGCGCAGCATCCAGTCGGCCACCGCCTCGGCGAGTGCCTGGCGCTGCCCCTGGCCACCACTGTACTGCTTGCGAAACTCCCGGAGCTCCAGCATGCCGATTGGGTGACCGGAGAGACGCAGCAGCGTATGCATCTCGATCTCGCGGTTCAGGATCGGTGTGCCGGTAAGCAGAAAGCGTCGCGGAATGCGTTCGGCCAGGATGAAGGCATTGCGCGTGCGGCCGGCGTTGTGCTCCTTGAGGTTGTGCGCCTCGTCGACCGTGAACACCTCGAAGTCGATCGACGCCCGGACCAGACCGCCCAGGCGCTCGAAATTGGCGATGACCCAGCGGCAGGCCGGCAAGGTGCTCATGCGATCATCCCCCACCATGCCAACCACGTCGTTCGGGAAAACCATGTGAATCTCGCGCTCCCAGTTGATGCGTAGCGAAGCCGGGCACGTCACCAGGATCCTGCCGTGCTCGCCGGCCGCCAGGCGCGACGCCACTACCGCCTGCCTCGTCTTGCCCAGGCCCATGTCGTCGGCCAGTAAGGCGGACGATCTCGCCAGGAAGTGGCGCACGCCGGCGGGCTGGTGATCCATCAAGCCGCAATCGATTGCCGCCCTGGCCAGCATCGCTTCATCGACCGGCAGATGCTCCAGCGGCCGAGCGCAACTCGACAGAAAGCCACTACCCTCCTCTTCATCCCCTACCCCTGCGCCATCGCCGAATACCGGTGCTGCACCAGGAACGCTGATCGGCATCTCGGCCTTGGGCTTCGAGACGAGATCCTCCAGGTGCATGACGTGCTCGTGCACGAAAACATGCAAGGGATCGACGCCAGCAATGCGCTGCAGGGCATCAAGGATCTGCGCGACGGACCCCGCCACATCCCAGGCTTGCGCGTACTTGTGAAACCGGCCGCGCAGCGCGCGCATCGCGTCGATGAAGTAGCTGTCGTAGGCACCGGAAACCGCATGATGCCCGGGCTGATCCAGCGGAATAATCTGCAGGTCCAGCATCTCGGTGAAATAGTCCGGCGTCGGCGTGGCTTGAGCGCCCTCAATCACTGCCGGCAAGTCGTCGAGATCCAGGTAGGCCGTCGGAAAAGCCTCGGCCAACTGGCGGGCTAGGCGCTGACCATCAATCGGGCAACGGAACACCCACTGCCGACGAGGCCCAAACCAATGCGAATTCAGGGCGCGAAAAGCGCCTGCAGGCGATTCCAGCGCAGTGGTCGCAATGCCAAGGCGCCGGCCGTCACTGACGGCGCGCAGGACCGCCTTGCGTCGCGCGGGCGCGATTGGGGTAGGAACATACATGATCGATCTGCTGTTGCGTAGTGAAAAGCGGCGGGTTCTATGCCGCTGCTATCCGTGCAAGAAGTTGGCGGCTCGCGCGGATTACAGGCGTTTGGGTTCGTGCCGGACGGACAGGCCGAGCCGGGTCAGCGAGGCGAACATGGGGGCCAGCAGGTCGAGCGCCCGTGCCTTACGTTTCAAGTAGGCAATGAGTTGCTCGCAGGAGCCTTGTTGCAAGGTCCACCAGCAAGAGACATCGAGCTCATCGTCCAGCGGGCCATTGAGGCACTCCCGGAGATGGTCGATCAGTTGAAGCGCCATGTGGACAACAGAGGCGTCATCCGGGTGCTGCGCCAGATAGCTGGCAAGTTGATAGTAATGCTCCACCAGTACCGCTACGAACGCCTGGCGACGACGGTTGTCCCGATCGTCAATGGCGTACTGCGGATCGCGTGGATCGTTGCTTGGATCTTGGTTCATGCTACTCACTCCCGGTGGTCGATGGTGTTACGTGCGGGTGACTGAAACGGCACGGTGCCCCGGTGGTGTGAGTTGAGATTCTAGTTCAGACAGCCGTCAATAGCGATCATGCCGCAGCCTTTTCGGCGGCTTCGCGTTTCGGCTTGACCGTGATCGTCTCGATGCGATTGAGGCAAAGCGTGATGTCATCGGCGATGATCTGGAAGCCCGGCACCTTTTCTGCAGCCCCTTCGACCGTGTACTCGAACTCGCGCAGCCGACCTTCAACCTTGATCCGCATACCCTGGCGCAGCAGACGTGCGGCTTCTTCGCCCCGTTTGTCCCAAATCGACACCGCCATCCAGAACCCACCGCTTTGGGTGTATTCGCCGGCCGTCTCGTCGTACTGGTACTCATCGAAAAAGACCCGCATTTCGGCGACCTTCCGGTCCTCACCGTTGATGCGAATCGTCTTGAGCGTTGGCGCAGCGGCGAGATTGCCCTTCCCTTGGAACACATTGGACATTGCATACTCCTTCAGTAGCGCCGATTGAAAACCCGAGCAGTGGTGGCGCAGCACACTGGCGGGAGAAAACGACTTGTTGCTCAGGCCTTCGCGGACTTGAACTGCTGAGCCAACTCCATGTAACGCTCAGCCGCCCGCAACGCAGACCGAGTGATGGATTCCTCGGCATTGAGTCGCATCGCCAATGCCGTCGCATCGCGATACCACTGCGCCAACGCCGGCAACTGCTGGTCAAAACGTTCCGGCATCTCATCCCACGACATGTGACGAGTCGAGGCCACTTCGCGCCAACGGATCGAATGCTGGCGATAGCGGATGCGTTGATCCGGATCAGGGCGGCGATGAATCGTCAGATAGAACGAGAACCCCGGCACGGTCCGCGAGGCGGCAGCCAGATCATCCATCTCCTGATGAATCTGGTCGAGCTCGGCCCGCAACGTAACCAGGTCGATCCAGACGTTCGCCCGTCGCGCGCGACCCCTACCCGTAAAGGCCTTTATGTCAGCAACGTGTTGACGCGGCGCGGCTGTCCCTGCACCGACAACTGCAGTTGCCTCAAAATCCATCCTTTTCATCACAGCTCCTTGCGCCATGACTGCACTCACACCAGAGCATCGGTTGCTGCATCCGGCTCGGCCGTATCCTGCTCGGCCATCGCCAGTTCCTCACCGACCCGGGCAAGCAACGCCCGCTCTGCTTCAGTTAATTGCGTATGGCGACGGGTATGCGGCGGCAGCACCTTTCCGGCAAAGATATCGGCCGGCACCGCACCAAAGATCCCCGTCACGGCCTCGGCACGCTTCTTCCCTTCCTCGTCGGCAGTCGGCAGAAAGTCAGCCCGGCACAGGCGCGACAATTCCGGGCGCCACAGGAAACGGTTGAAGCGCGCGATCTCTTCCGACCATCCGCGAATCCGCCGCGTGATATTGCGAATCACGTCATGTCCCTCAGCGTCGGTCAGGCGGCCTTTCCGTACTGCAGTTTTGATGATCCGCACGGTGTAGTCGTAGTCGACCACCAGCTCGGCGAGCATGTAGCCGTAGGGGCTGGTGAACTGCAGCGAAACGCTCTTCGGATCGGAGGACTTCAGGACCGAATAGCTCAGCCCCTTTGCTTCCATTTGGCGCAGCTTATCGAGATGTGCTTCAGCCAGTTGCTGCAGTTCCTTTCCGTATTGCTGCAGCCCCTGGCTCGCCCGCAGTAGCGCCCAATCAGCGTAAGGGTTGTCATGAGCCGTCTGCACCCAGAAGCTGCGCAACGCGGCGGCACAGAACTTGATGCCGATGATTGGTTGGTACTTCCCATCCGGATCCTTGCGTCGCCCCATGAACAGCCGGAAGGCTTCCTTGGTGTGCAGCAGCATGGAATCCTCTGCCTCATTGACCAACCGGCCAAGGCTGCGAATCTTGTTGGCCTCGATGTACGGCACCTGATCATTGGCACCTTGCTCCAGGCGATACGTCAGACGCGCCTTTTCCAGCCGCTCCTTCCGTTCCTGGAGTTCCGCATACCGAGCCCAACGCGGATCCTTGTCTGGCTCATCCATGGCATCCATGTCGGTCAGCGCCGCCTGCTCCTTGTCGATCGAGTAGCCATCGCCAAAGGGCGAATTCGGCTCGGTGAAAAACTCGAAATGCCCCCAAACCGTATCGGCCGCGCCGATCGGTGGCGGATCGATCTTCTTGCGTTGGCCCGGCACCTGCGCCGTTCGGCGCGGAGCGCGAACAGATGCTTCATTGCTCATCGACAACTCCTTCTTGGTTCATGGATGGAACCTCGCCGAAAATTCTCGACAAGGCGGGTAACGGCGTGATGCCGGGGATGACGTTGGCGGATGCAGCAGGTTGCGCCAACAGTGCGCGCAGTGCATCACCGTCGACGCGGTAACGTGTCGTGGTTTGAGGATGCTCTTTCAGTTCGATCAGGCCCGCAGCCTGGAGTGTCTTGATTGCCCGCAATACCGTTCGGTGCGCGACACGATCACCGAGTTTTGTTGCCAATTCACGATGGCTGATTGCAATGAACGTCAGGTCTGCCTGTTGCGAGAGCAGCGCGAATAGAACAGCCGTCGCGTTGTAGTTCCCATTCAGGTGATCAATAAGTTGGCAAAAGATTTCGCTATCGAGACGCATTCTAGTTCCTTCTGTAGCAGTGAGCCAAAATGGCGCAATGCTTACGGCGCAAGCATTGCGCCATTTTGGCTCAGCGGTTAGCGCGTACATTTCGTTTCCTTTACCTGCATTCCGATCGTTTTCAATTGTTCGCGGAAGAACGCCGGGATACCCGACCGTGGTGCGGCGGCATTGGGGGTTTGGGCGGCTTGCATTTCGGCAGGCACCTGGCGGGCTTTCGCCAGCGCTTCGTCGAGTTGCTGGCGGCGTTCGCGACGATAGGCCTCGTCGACGCCGGCTGCCGGCACAAACGCCCCTTGCTTTGCCTTGCTGACCAGGGTGGCCAGGTAGCTCAAGGGGACACGAATGCGACCAAGCCGCAATTGCGCCGCCCACTCGTCGACAACGCGTTGCGCCAGCTTTGTATCCGGTAGCGTTGCCAGCATCTGGCAGGCCGATACGGTTTCATCGTCACGCAGGTTGTCAGGCAGGACCACAGCACTGAGGTCAAGCGTTGTTGCCTTTTCCTTTGCCATGGGCAAACCACTACTACCAGCGGGGATTGGCGCCGCTACACCGGGTGAACTTGCTATAGGTGGTTGTAGGGGTAAACCAATCTGTTTACTAACTTCGTTAACAGAAGTGCCGAAACCGGCAAGCTTGTTTGCCGGTTTCGGAAAGTCTAGTTTGCCGGTTTCGGCAGGTCTGGAATGTACGTTTCCGCCATTCCAGTTTGCCGGTTTTGGAAGGTCTGGATTGTACGAATACGCCATTCCTGCAAAATCAAAGGTTTGTTGCAGAATTTCGCCGGTTTCGGCTGCTTCGTCAGCAGTGTCGCTCTCGAAATCATCGCCGTCATGGGCTGTGATCGGCTGGCGAACCAGATGCTGACGTTTCGCAGACAACAAGCGTGACAGTTGATCCAGATTGATGCGGGTCAGCGTCCTCGGTTGGACGCCACCACTGGACGACTCGTCGGCGATGCCCATCGTCTTGATGATATGCCTTGCCGTTCTCAGCCGCTTTTCTGATACCCCAAGCATTTCGGCACTTTGTCCAAGCGGAAGATCCAGCCAGCCGTTGCCAGCATCCAGTTCGCGATCGCGACCGTTGAGCGTGAAGTGGCCATTGATCGCATCACGCTCAACGGTGCGTAGCTTCTGACACAGTTCAGACAGGTAAAGCGCTGCCGTTACCGAACCGGTCAGGTCGGCAAAGCCGCGCAGGAATGCCACCGGTCGGCCGAGCAGCGCCAGTGTCGTGCGATCGCTCCAATGCCAGGCATTGAACACGCGATGCGCGTACTGGGCGATCGCCTTGCCGAGTGCATCAAGATCCACGCGGTAGTGCATCCGGGCAGGTGCGCCCATCAAGCGTTCCTCGACGCAGCCGCATTGACGCAAATAGGCCCGGGCGGCGTCTTGCTCATGCCGGGATAGCCCTGTGGTCTTGCGCCAGTCCCGAGCGGTATGCCAGAACCACCCGTCGCGTTCAGGATGGTCATCGACGTACCTTCGGGTCCAGTACAGCATCTGGCTCAACATCAGGGCCGCGTTGGCGGAACCGGTGATCCGCTGCAGCGCCGGGTAATAGAGGATGAAGCGCTGTGAGATTGGCGCAAGTACCGACTCGATACGCGTGCGACTGGTGGCCGCGTGGCCAGCGGCCGACGCGCTGTTCGGTTGCGTCTGAATCTTGATGGGCATGGTGCCGTGCGGTCCGCGTTGCGGATCCTGCCGGCGGGCAACCATGGCGATCGAGACTCTCATCGTGCCAGAGATTTTCCAGTGGCCGCACGCATGGCCTGGCGCTCTGCATGGAGACGTTGTGCGTGCGCTTCCATGGCCGCGTGCAATTGCGGCAGCATGATGCGATACGCGAGCGGCGCATTGGGCGCGCGGCGCTCTTCGAGCAGGTTCAGGGCTCGCAACCGGTTGCGAGCGGTCTCCTGCTCGCGCCTCGATAGGCCTGTTTCCAGCAGCCACTCCTGTTGGCTCTTGACGAACCAACCTTCGGCGTCAGCACCCCGTTCGGAGACATGGTAGATCGCATAGGCCAGCCACAGTGCAGCCGTCACACTGCCAGTGACATCGATGTAGAGGCGGTGAAAAACGATCGGCGTCTGGCCGAAGAGCTCCAAGAGAAGCGTTGGATTGACGCCTTGGTCCAGGGCATGAAACTCGCCGCCGCTGCTCGATAGGTCGTCAATGGCTGCGTAGGGATTGTTAGACCGCGAAGGGATCATGGCTGCACTTTTCGCACTGCGTAGCGGCTGGTAACCACTGTGGTCCCATCTGCAAATTCCACCAGCGCGGAATTCATACGTCCGGTCACCAGGACGCGGCACAACTGGCCGTGGCGTTCCGGAAGCCATTTTCTCCAGTACCAACGGTGCGTCATCACGCGCCACCACTGCGAGCGGTTGACCGTGCGCCAGGCGGCGTCATGTCCCCGAACTCATTGACCACCGACCAGAGTTGGTTCAACTGGTGATCAGGAAAAAGTTGGTGCAACTCGAAGAAGCGCTGGCGTTCCGGATGCCCCTTGCAAATTGCATCCCACGCAGCATGGATGCGCTCCCGCACGTCGACATCCGGCATGGAGGGGCGTCCCACGGTTTCGTGGTCAGGGCCGCATAGCGCTGCCCGCATTTCGCGGAGCTCGCTGATCGATTTGCGAAACATCTTTGCCAACAGCCAGGACGGCAACTGGTGGGTCACATAGTATTCCAGGAGCTGTTGGTCCCGAACGATGTCGTCGAGTCGGAGAAATGCCGTGTTCAACTGATGCGCGTTGATCTTGATTTCGATTCCGATCGACGAATCCTTCGCGATCCGGGCAATGTCGCTCATGCTGCGCGTGCGCAACGCCTGCAGCAGGTCTCCAGTCATCCCGCTTTGCAGCAGCGGCTCGATCTCACCCAGATCGATCAGGCCGACGAAATACTTGAGGACCGTCCAACGAACCTCTGAGTCATTTACGGGGATGCTGTCCATGATTTTGTCCAACTGTCCTGCGGTTTAGCTGATCGCTTCTTGTGAGTGTTGTTCGCCGTCGTTACTGCTGACCTTGGAGGTCGACCAGATCGTTGGAAATGCCGCGCTCGCGACGGTACTGATCCAGGCATTTCCCCCACTGGTCATAGGCCTCACAAAACGCCATCCACGAACCCACCAATTGCGGGTTGCGCAGCACGATTAGGAGGTCGTCCTGGCCCAGGCTCATGTCCATCGTCCTCCCTGTTACCCCGCCCAGGTTGTCGTCCCAGATGTTGTAGAGAACATCCATGGAGTCGTAGGGAATCATCGCGGCCTGACGCCAGGTTGAGTCTTCTGGCAGGCGGGATGCAAACGGGAAATACGAGGTTGGCCTGCCATCGCTGGTCACGATCACGCCACCTAACTGGCCCGAAAGCAGCGCCGTCATGCGGTAGGCGATCGCCCGAATCGCGAGTTGATCCGGCTGCAGCTCGCCCAGCTCGGGATCAAGTAGATTCCACATGCCGTTTTGCCGAGATTCGAGAATCTCAGACGGCAAGTCCAGCCAAAACAGGTAAGGAACCTTCGTGTCATCAGAAAAACGCAGCCACTGCGAAATACGAGTCAGGTTGCACCAGTTGACCAACTTGTCCGCGAAGTCACGCGAAATGCGTTGCATGGCCTCGTCGGTCATTTCGCTCGGCGATTGAACAGCGGCAGTATCCGCTGCTGCTGCTGCTTGGCAAACGGGTTGCGGCTCCACCGGTGTCACCGTATCAGAGGCCGGCGGCACGTCGACAACCGTTACCGGAGTAGCTGCAGGCTTGCGACGATCACGGCCAGCTTCGGGCGTAATGATTTTGGTGGGCT
>JARKPC010000186.1 GCA_029975435.1 Propionivibrio sp.
GTAACCAACCCGCGCATATCAGACTGATCAACCGTCGGCATGCCGTCCGTTCTGCTACCAACACACTGCATGAATATACAAAAAACCGTTCAACAATTTGACAGGTCAATACATATCAGTCCCATGTCACGTGTCGCGGCCATCCATGCGCGCATGATGACGCGCTCGGAGTCGACCAGTGTTCCGTCCATGTCAAAGATGACTGAGCGCAAGAACATGATTTGAATGGGTGAAGATTAGGAAAGAGAACGTCTATTCGCCTTCCCGGTAGTTGCGGGAGTCGCTTTTCCGAGCGATGAAGACGAAACGCTGCGGCTTGCAGTCGGGGCCGAATGGAGCCAACGCAGCGCGGCGGGGTTCGAGTTCGATGTCGGCGATGTTGATGACTGGCTTTGTCATGAGCGTTTCCTCCTCAATACGAATGGCCATGATAGACCAGGGAAGAACCGATGGGATTGAAGGCAGATGGGACTCCTCGGCTCCTCCACGTTATGGATGGTACGTCAGGGCAGGAGAGGTGAGGCGATCGCAAGGCTGAACGAGGTGTACTAGCTTCGCGATGCCTTGCTGGAAGTTCTGAAAGCACTGGTACAGAAGCAGAGTGCGTGATCCTCGGCTGATGGCGCGACAAGTGCCGCCCGCATTTGTGCTGGCGACCCGGGGCATTCGCCGGTAGAATAATCGCCTCAAGGGCATACCTGACTGAAAAGCAGGGACGCAAAGCTACCGGCCTAAAGACTTTTCCATGGCAGCGGGGTTGCCAGACGCGACAAGCGTTTGTATGCACGCGGTGCAACCAGGCGCGTGCTTGCAAAGCCCTCCACCGATCGGTCGAGGGCTTTTTTGTTGCTTGGCATCCGGAATGCTGTCATGTGGAGCGTCTTCAGGTGCTGCCAGCCATGCCTTTCAGCAAGCTGCTCTTGACCCATTCCCCTGCGTTCGACGGGGAGTCTCTACCTCTCTCTGCTGGTGAATGATGTTGATGAAAAACCTTACCATTGCCCGCCGCATCATGTTCATGATCGCGGTCTCAATCGTTTCGTTGCTCTTGGTTGGCGCTGCCGGACTGTATGTGGCCAAGCGGGGAAGCGACAGCGTCACGCTCATCAAGGACGACAGTCTCGTCAGCGTGCGAACCATCGCCAATGCGCGGCAGGCATTCATGCAGATGCGGACGATCGTGTATGCGCACATACTCGCTGTCGATGAGGACGGAAAGTATACGGCAGCGAAGCGCCTGGACGAAAAGGCGGCGGAACTGGCGAAGATTCTGGACAGCTATAAGGCACTGGTCTCCGATGAAGAGGACAGGCGGCTGTTGGAGCAGGATGCTCGCAACCTGAATCTCTATCTTGACGCGATGAAGAACAAGCTGTTTCCCTTGTCGAGCGCTTTCGACATGGGCGGGGTGAGGGCGGTGATTTTCACCGACCTTGGCCCAATGGCCGCCAAGATTGAGAAAGGTTTCGACGAACACATGGCGTACAACGAACGTCAGGCGGAAGCGACGGCGCAGAATGCGATCAGCGAGGGACTCAAGGGGGAGATGGCGGCGCTGGGGGTCATCGCGGCCGGCGTACTGACGGTCGGCATTCTCGGGTTTTTTCTCCTGCGCAACATCAAGGGCGCTGTCGGGCAGATCCAGTCGATGGTGGGCAGGGTCGAAAACGACCTGGACTTTACCGTGCGCGCGAACGTTACGTGCATGGATGAACTCGGCCTCACGGCGCTGGCCTTGAACCGGCTGCTCGACAAGCTGCAAGCCAACCTCCGGTCGATCTCAACCGGGGCGCTGTCGGTTGCCTCCGCAGCCAGCCAGATGGCGACCACGTCAACGCAGGTGGCAACTGCCTCGCACCAGCAAAGCGAGGCCGCTTCCGGCATGGCGGCAACGGTCGAGGAGATGACCGTGAGCATCAATCACGTGTCCGACCAGGCACAGGAAGCGGATCGTGTCTCCAACGAATCGGGGCAGCTCGCGCAATCCGGCGAGCATGTCATCGGCCAGACCGTGACTGATATCCAGGGCATTGCGATGACGGTGAACGAGGCGGCCGACCTGATTCACGGGCTGGAGCAGCACAGTCAGCAAATCTCCAACGTGGTGGTTGTCATCAAGGAAGTGGCGGATCAGACCAGCCTGTTGGCGCTGAATGCCGCCATCGAAGCCGCGCGTGCCGGAGAGCAGGGGCGTGGTTTTGCTGTCGTGGCCGATGAAGTGCGCAAGCTGGCGGAACGAACCTCCGTGTCGACCCATGAAATCGCCGCGACGATCGAAACCATGCGCACCGGCGCGGAAAATGCCGTGACCTGTATGCAGGGCGTTGTCAGCAAGGTTGCGTTGGGCGTGGATCGCGCCAGGGAAGCCAACGAATCGATCACCCAGATCGGTGAGCGCAGTCGCCGGGCGGTCGACATGGTGGAAGAGATCGCATCCGCCATCAAGGAGCAAAGCGCGGCCACCAACAATATCGCCTTGCAGGTTGAACGCATCGCGCAGATGTCGGAAGAAAGCAGCGCGGCTGCAGGCAACAGTGCCGAGGCTGCACGCGAGCTTGACCGGCTGGCCGGGGATATGCAGCAAATCGTGAGCGCCTATCGGCTCGGCTGAGCCGTCAGTCGGCAGGGCTCATTCCAGGGCTCGCACCCTGGCAAACGGGGGCTACGCCACCCGACAATCGGGAAAGTGCCGAGATGATGAGCAACAACCTTGAAAGCTGGAAAAGGATCCTTGTGGCCGTCGTCGCGGCGGCAGTTGCTCCATCCTGGGCTGCAGGAGATGGGGCGGGAGAGGTGGCCGTGAAGCCAAAACCGATGCGTTTCATTTTGAACGTTGGCAATACCCCTGAGTCCATGCGTTTTCTTCAGGCCGAGGTTGCCCTGGAATACGCCACTGTAGAGGCAGAGGCGCGCTTTTCGGCGTTCCGGCCCAAGTTGATGCATCACATCATCCTCTGGCTTTGCGATGCCGACACGTCGACCCTGCTATCGGAGGATGGGAAGCGCCACTTGCAAGGTCGAATTGCCGACGGTTTGAATGCCGTGTTTAATGAAACTGTCAAGACCGGAGTTCGGGAAGTTTACTTCACGGATTTCTTGATTCAATGACCTCGTTTAGCCATGGGGTTGAACCGACGATGTGTTATCCCGGAGATGTCGTGAGAAAAGAGAGTGAAGAAAGTGTGCAGAACGGAATAATCACTCCCGCGCTTCAGCGAATTCTCCACGCTTTGGAGCGCCAGCCAAACATGGCCGTTGCGGATATTTCGGCCCAGGCATTCGTTGGCGTTGCCACGCTGGCGTGTGGTGGGTATATCCGGGCACTCAAAGGGCGCCGCCTGATCCACATCAGCGGTTGGCGCAAGGTCAAGGGACGGTTTTCGACGCCACTCTATAGCGCGGGAGACAAGCCCGATGTGGCGCGGCCCCGCATTGACGAAACGAGTCGCGATGCACCTGGTATGACGCGCATCGTCGACGCGGTGACGCGCTTTGGTGGTTTGACGTATCGTGAAATCGCCGAGTTTTCGGGACTGTCTCCCAATACCGTCAAGAACAGTGGCTATCTCGATGCCTTGGTCGCCCAGGAGCGCATTCATGTGGGACGCTGGAAACGTTCGCGCAACGGACCGATGTCGCCGGTCTACGTTGCCGGCCCCGGCATCAACGCGGCCAAACCTGCTGCTCTGAGTTCGGCAGAGAAGAAGAGCCGCCATCGCGCCCGGCACAAGACCCTCGCCGAAGGCGCAGAACTGAGAGCCCAGATTGCCGTGATGCGTTAGGCGCAGGATGCTGCATGAAATTTCTGTGAATTACTTCACGTACTTTCAGTCGGTATAGTGCTAGTTTGAATCTCTGATCTGCCGATGCGCGCCATGGTCGCTGTATCGGCTATGGAGCGCGTATGGAAGGCACCGAGGCTCGTTCATGCCGGGTGCGTCATGAATCACTGCGAGTATGCTTATGTACTGAAATCCATTTCTTGCCGGTTATTTAGTTCGCGGCACGCAATGGGATACGAGGCGACTACTGACTGGATGAGGCGTCTGTGCGACTGAACATCCGTTTCAAGTATTGGATACTGGCCACAACGGTCGTACTGGTTCTGGTGCTCACCGGCCTTTTCGTGCTAAGGAAACACCGAACAAGTTGCTGCATCACGGTGTCGTGAAGGCGAATTGAGACGAAATTCTGATGCGCTTGCATTTTTCATTGGATAAACGGCCGTTTTGTGGCCGGGAAGCGGGGCTTTCCCCCGCCTTCCGGCTACGTTGGGCGCACTGCTCCTGTCAGAGGTCGTCCCCATTTGTTGAGATTGAGCATGGCCAGCATGGCAAAAGCCCGATTAGCGTTCTTAGCGAGGCCGCGATAACGCGCCTTGGCGAATCCCCAGAGGCGCTTGAGCGTGAGGAAAGGGTGCTCGACCTTGGAGCGCACACTGGATTTCCTCCTGTTGGTGGCTTTGTCGGCCTCCGTCAGCGGACGGTTTTTATAGGCGCGCTTGTTGGTGAAGTCTTTTGCTTTCGGCGCCAGTTCCCTGAGCCGTTCCCGTTGCGCCGTGCCGCGGTAGGCGCTATCCCCGTAGAGCCGTGTTTCTCCGCCATGCAGCAGGTTTGGCACTTCATGGCTGTCATGAACGTTGGCGGCCGTGACACTCGCGCTATGGACCAATCCGGTCTTGCTGTCCGCTCCGATGTGCAGCTTCATTCCAAAGTGCCAATCGTTGCCTTTCTTGGTTTGGTGCATCTCCGGGTCGCGGCTCTTGTCCTGGTTCTTGGTCGAGGGCGGCGCGGCGATCAAGGTCGCATCGACAATCGTGCCCCCAGAAAGCTTCATGCCGTTGGCCATCAGCAATTCACCGACCTTGGCAAAGAGGGCCGCTCCCAAGTGGTGTTCTTCAAGCAGATGACGGAAGTTCATCAGGGTCGTGGCATCCGGCACCCGCTCCCGTCCCAGATCAATCCGGCAGAACTCCCGGAACACCGGAACATCGTACAACGCATCCTCGCAGGCTACATCGCTCAGGTTGAACCAGTTGGCGATGCAGTACATCCGCAGCATCCGCTCCAGCCCCACCGGCGGCCGTCCGTTGCCCGCCTTCGGGTAATGCGATTCGATCAAGGCGCAGAACTCCGACCACGGCATCAGTTTTTCCATGCGCGCCAAAAACTCCGCCTTGCGCGTCGCTCGGCTGTGCTTCTCGAATCCTCTTGTTGCCGCCAGCGTCAGTTGCTTCATCGTCGTAACCCTTGTGACCAGAATCTTCTGTCAGACCATATGACAAAAGAATCGTTCACTATTTCTGATACTTATTCGGTGTTTCCCTAACGGTATTCGATAAGTTTACAAGGATGGCGGAAAAAAGCGCCGCAGAACGCTTGTCTCTAGAAACGCGCCATGCTGCGGCAGAAATCGCTAACCTGATCAATAAAGTTACGCAGACGGTGGAAACGCTGAGCAGTCTGTCGCCAGGCGCTTTCACTCAAGAGGGTAATACCAATCAGAACGAGCTTGTTTCAGCGTTGATGGCCTCTCTGGCCAACGATCCGCGTATCTACGGTCATTTTTTTGGTCTGAACAATCAGGAGTTCCTGCAGGTGGTCGGGGTGCGCGGCGAGCCGAGACTCGTCGAATCGCTCCAGGCGCCTGCCGGAACGTTCTTTGCAGTGCGGCGGATTTTCTCGGGCAAACAGCGAACCGAGCAGTGGCAGTATCTTGACAAGAACAAAAGGCTCCTCGGTGAGCGCACAACTGACACGACGTATTCGCCATCTTCGCGTCCGTGGTTTGTTGGCGCGTTAGCGAACGACAACCTGTTCATCACGCCGCTATACACATTCGCCTCGACCGGTGAGCCTGGATTGACGGTGTCCGCACCACTGCCGAGGAGGCGAGGTGTCTTCGGCACCGACATTGACCTTGGTGGTCTGAACGCCTTGCTTGCCGGCCTCTCGCTCACGCCGAACTCCGGGGTTTTGATGCTCGATGACCAAAACCGGATCCTCGCCTTCAATGGCCGCGGGAGATATTTCGGGGATCTGCGTATCTCGCCGCTGGTTGGCCTTGACTCCGTCGATCACCCGCTCTTGAATTCACTTGCCGGCAAGATTCTGGGTAACGATTCCGAGGTGATGACGTTCCGCGAAGAGCACTCTGAACTGTCGTTCGTCGTTTCCAGCCAGATGTCGGAAACCATGGCCTCGAGGCGTTTCAAGGTCGTCGCCGTCGCCCCGATGCTTGATTTCCTCAGCCCCGTGGAGCAGGCCCGAAGGGATGTGCTTCTTGTCTCCGGAGCCATCCTGCTGCTGGTGTTGCCGTTGTCGCTCCTGGGGTCGCGGCAGGTTGTCAATGCACTGGCGCAGTTGGCACGAAACTCGGAAACCATCAAGCGCCTGGATTTTACGTCCGCCCCTATTCCTCCGGTGTCGTCGCTCTACGAAATCAACGTGTTGAGTGACGCCCAATTGGTCATGCATCACTCGATCAAGGAACGCACTGCCGACCTGAACCTCGCAAAGGAGAAGCTTGCGCGACTGGTTGAAAACGGCTTGCTTTTTTCAACAGAGCGGGATCGTCAAGAATTGCTTCGGCATATCCTTCTTGGTAGTCGCGACATCGCGCAGTGCGCCGCGTGTACGTTGTTCCTGAAAACGGATGCGGAAACCTTGCGTTTCGCCATGCGCACGAGCGAGGATGATTTGCCTCCGTTCGAAGTGCCACTCTATGACCCTGATACGGGCGAGCCGATGGAGGGGTATGTTTCCAGCTACGTCGCGCTAAGAAACGAGTCGGTCATCATTGATGACGTCTACAGTGAAACTCGATTTGATCTTTCCGGAACCAAGGAATTCAGCGAGCGAACCGGTTTCCGTACGGTCTCCATGCTGACCGTTCCCTTGTCCCCGCGTTCTGGCGAGGTCATTGGGGTGCTGCAGTTGATGAACGCGCTGGACCCTGAAACCGGGGAGGTCATTCCTTTTCCCGCTGATTTGATCGGCTATGTCGAGGCCTTGGCAGCGCAGTCTGCGGTGGCGCTGGAAAACCACAATCTGCTAGCGGCGCAAAAGGAACTGATGGACTCGATGATCAAGATCATTGCAGGCGCCATCGACGCAAAGAGTCCATACACCGGAAACCACTGCAAGCGCGTCCCGGAGCTTGCCGTAATGCTGGCCGAAGAAGCCGGGAAGGTCACCGAGGGGGCGCTGGCTGACTTTGCTTTCCGAACGGATGATGAGTGGCGGGAGTTCCGGATCGGCGCGTGGCTGCATGATTGCGGGAAGGTCACCACGCCCGAACTTGTCATCGACAAGGCGACGAAGCTTGAAACCATCAGCAACCGAATCCATGAAGTGCGCGCCCGGTTCGAGGTGTTGTTGCGCGATGCGAAGATTGCCCAACTGGAAGCGGTCGCGGCCGGGGGTCCGGAAGCAGAAGCGGAGCGCGCCTTCAACACGCGTCATCGGCAGCTTCTCGACGATTTCGCCTTCATCGCGGAATGCAACCTCGGCGGTGAATTCATGGCCCCGGAGCGATTGCAACGTCTGCGGCAAATCGGCAGTCAGACCTGGCAGCGCCATTTTGATGATCGCCTCGGGCTGTCGCAAGAAGAATTATGCCGCATCGGCCTGACCGCAAGCGCGTCCTTGCCGGCAGCTGAAATGCTGCTGGCTGACAAACCCATGCATATCGTACGGCGTACCGATACCACGGCCTTTGATTCGAAGTATGGGTTCCAGATGAAGATACCCGAGCATCTTTACAACTTCGGCGAACTGCACAATCTGTCGGTGGCCCGCGGAACGTTGACCGAAGAAGAACGCTTCAAGATCAACGAGCACATTATCCAGACGATCGTGATGCTTGAGAGCATGCCCTTTCCAAAGAGCATGCGGCGTGTTCCTGAATACGCCGGAGAGCACCACGAAACGCTTCTAGGCGAAGGATACCCGAGGAAGAAGACATCCGATCAGCTTTCAATCCCGTCGCGAATCATGGCCATCGCCGATATTTTCGAGGCTTTGACCGCGACCGATCGGCCGTACAAACAGACGAAGATGCTTTCCGAATGCGTAAGGATTCTCGCGACATTCAAGAAGAACAAACATATCGATGCGGATTTGTTTGAGCTGTTTCTGACGTCCGGCATTTACAAGAAGTATGCGCAGCAGTTCTTGAAGCCGGAGCAGATCGACGAAGTCGATATTTCAGAGTACGTTTCTGCAAGAGCCGCGTGAGTCAGCGATCGCCGATCTACACAACTGGAGAAGTCCAATGCGTATCCCTGCAATTGCAATCAGTCTGGCGGTTTCCGCCAGCGTGTGGGCCGAAGAGCCGGCAATCGGCTACGTCAAGAATGTCATGGGCGTAGCGACGATCAGCACCGGTGGCCAGACGGCAGCGGCCGAGCCAGGTACGGCGGTGCATCTGGGAAGCGTTTTGCGCACGGGCTCAAAGAGCAGCATGGGCGTGACGTTCAGGGATGAAACAATCATGTCGTTCGGCCCGGATACCGAACTGACTGTCGATGAATACCTCTACGCACCGGCGCAAGGAAAACTGAAGCTCGGCAGCAAGCTCGCCAAAGGCAGTCTGAATTACGTCTCAGGCGTTATTGCCAAACTGCAACCGGACGCCGTTTCCATCAAAACGCCAGGCGGGACCATCGGCATCCGCGGGACGCAGTTTGTCGTCAAGATCGAGGATGAGGAATAGCGCGTGAATACTCTTGGCAAACTATCCTTCGTCGTAGTCGTTTTTGTGATGGCGTTGAGCGGTTGCGCGAGCAAGCCGAAATCGTATGCCGTACTCCTTGAAAGTCCGGACGGCTCAACCGGCCGAATCGTCGTCAAGGGCAGTCGAGGCGAGCAGGTCGTCAGCACGGCACGGCACGGAGTTCCGCTGGATGGAAGTTCGGCACCGGCTCCGGTCGACGACGCCAGGTTCGCGAAAGACTTCAGAGAAGCCATGGCCGCCCGACCCGTATTGCCGGAGCACTTCCTGCTTTACTTCGAATCTGGAGGAACGGAACTGACCCCGGAATCCGCCGGAATGCTGGACAAGATCATCGAGACGGCAGGCAAGCGGTCTGCCGTGGATATGTCGGTCATCGGGCATACCGATACGCTCGGCAAGGCTGACATGAACGAGGCGCTGGGCCTCAAAAGGGCGATTGCCGCCGCTGAACTGCTCAAGAAAAAAGGTCTGAACGCTCATGCCTTGACCATTGAGTCTCACGGAGAGCGCAACCTGCTGGTTAAAACGCCTGACGAGACCCCGGAGCCGCGCAATCGGCGGGTGGAGATATCGATTCGCTGAATGTTTTCCACGGAGTTGGTTCGGTGCCAAGCCTGTTTCGTGTCTCCGCTGCTGCCTGAGTCCAGGCCATGACCCGCCAGGCACGATCACGTCTCCTTCTGCTTCTTCCCGTGGCGGTTGCCGTGTGCGGCCTCGCGCTCCTTTCGGCTGATCCGCTCTATCTTCAGACGCTACGCAACGGTCTGTTCGATCAGTATCAGCGCTGGCATCCGCGAGCCTACCAGTCCGTTCCAGTACGAGTGATTGATATCGATGAAGCGAGCCTGGGGCGTCTGGGCCAATGGCCCTGGCCGAGAACCCGCCTGGCACACCTGGTCGATCAACTTGCGGCATCGGGCGTGGCAGCCATCGGTTTCGACATGGTGTTTGCCGAACACGACCGAACCTCGCCCCGGGCGGTTATGGAACTCTGGGAACTCGAACCGGCGTGGCGAAAAACGCTGGCGAAACTCCCCGATCATGATCAGGTTCTTGCTCAGAGCATCGGCCGTGCTCCTGTCGTTCTTGCGTTTGCCCTCGACCGTGGGGCGACGCAGACTGCCCGAAACGAGTCGGCTGGCGAGGAGAGCGTGAAAGCCCCCGCGCGTACCTACCGATACATCAATGTGGGCGACCAACCCGATCGCCGGCTTCACGACTTCACGACTGCGACGATCTCGCTGCCCCTTCTGGAACAGGCTGCCCAGGGAAATGGCGCGATGTCCTTCGTCCCGGACAGCGATGGCGTGGTTCGTCGAGTTCCACTGGCACTGAAAATTGCCGGTCAGCCCGTGTCGACACTGGCGACCGAAGTGCTGCGGGTCGGTCTGGGAGAGAGAAATATCTTTCTCGAGGCCGCCGAAGGCAAGGGAACAGGGCTGTCCGGGGTGCGCATCGGCGGGGCAACGATACCGACCACCGCCCAAGGCGAAATGTGGGTGCATTATTCGGAGCCGGTGAGCGATCGCTATATTCCGGCCTGGAAGGTATTGGCCGACCAAGTGCCGAAGGCGCTTCTCGAGGGTCATCTGGTGCTGCTCGGAACTTCTGCGCCGGGACTCATGGACATGCGTTTCAGTACACTCGGACGCATCATCCCGGGCGTGGAAGTCCACGCCCAGGCGCTGGAACAAATCCTTACCGGGGAATACTTGCAGCGCCCCTCCTGGGCCAGAGCGCTGGAGGCCATCGTCATGGTCGCGTGTACGTTGCTGATCGGGTTTCTTTCACTGCGCTCCGGAGCGCTGAAAGCTGCTGTGGCCAGCGCACTTGTGCTTGCGGCGATCATGGGTGGTGGCTGGATTGCTTTCCGGGAGTACGGCCTGCTGCTGGACACGGTCACGCCGGCGCAGGTTGTATTAACCGCGTTCGTAGTGTGCAGCCTGATCCACCATTGGGTAAGCGAGCGCGAACAGCGCTGGATCAAGGCCGCGTTTTCCCGCTACGTTTCGCCGAACCGTGTCGCGCATCTGGTAGATAACCCTTCGGACATCGCTCTGGGCGGTCATCGGCAGACGTGCAGCTTCATTTTTACCGACCTTGCCGGCTTTACCAGCCTGATGGAAAGCATCGACGCCAGCGACGCCGTCGCGCTGCTTAATACCTACATCGACAAGATGATCGCGATCGCCTTCCGGCATGAAGGCACGCTCGACCGTATCGTCGGTGACGCCGTGGCCATCATGTTTTCGGCACCCGTGCCTCAGCCTGATCATCAGGCGCGCGCATTGGCTTGCGGCATGGAGATGGAAGACTTCGCCAGCCGGTACGCGGAGGAACTCCAGGCCAAGGGAATTGGATTCGGAAGGACGCGTATTGGCATACACAGTGGCGACGTCATCGTCGGGAATTTCGGCGGGGCGGCGATCTTTGATTACCGAGCTCTCGGTGATGCCGTAAATACCGCTTCCCGGCTGGAGAGCGTCAACAAGTATCTCGGGACAACGGTCTGCATTTCAGAAGCGACGCTCGCCGGGTGTTCGGAGGACGTGCCGGTCCGTCCGATCGGCAGGCTGGTACTTCAGGGGAAACGCCAGGCGCTGAAGGTCTATGAACCGTTATCACCGCGTGGCGGGCGCGGCTATGCCCCCGAAAAAGAATACCGTCTTGCCTATGAACTGATGGTGCAGGATGTCACGGAAAAAGGCGACGACGGGACATCGTCGGCGCTCGGGGCATTTCGCGCGCTGTCCGAACGCTATCCCGATGATCAACTGGTCGCCCTGCATCTTAGACGTCTTTCGGCGGGCATGCGCGGCGACCTGATCGTCATGAGCGAGAAATAGGGAGGGGTGTCGCTCAGTCGTCGTCGCCCCCGCCCACGCCATCCCGCCTTGGGACGGTCTGCGGGTCGCAGGTGATGGGGCGGTAGATTTCCACGCGGTCGCCCGGACGCAGCGGGGTCTGCGGCTTGACGACCTTGCCGAAGATGCCGACTTTCTGAGCGTCGAGGTCGATGTGCGGGAACATCGTGAGGATGCCGGAACGGTCGATGGCGTTCTGCACCGTCGCTTCGTCCGGAACCTCGATGGTCATCCAGATTTGCTGGCCGTGCTCGGAATAGGCGACTCCTACCTGCATGGCATCCTCCTCAGTGGCAACCGGTGGCGTTTTCGACGGCCAGGGCAGCGGCGCCGGACCTGGCCGAGGCCGCCGCGCGGCGTTCGACCAGCCGCTTGGCGGCGAGCAGCAGGCCGAGAACGAGGAACCCTGCGGGCGGCAGGACCATCATCAGTACGCCACCGTAGTCCGGGAAAACCTTCATCTCGAGGAAGGCGAAGCGCGGGCCGAGCAGCAGGCTGGCCTGATTGAACAGCGTGCCCATGCCGATCAGTTCGCGGATCAGGCCGATGGCCGTGAGCGCGACGGTGAAGCCAAGTCCCATGCACAATCCATCGAGTGCCGAGGCCAGCACCGTGGAGCGCGAGGCAAACGAATCGGCGCGGCCGAGCACCGCACAATTGACCACGATCAGGGCAATGAACAGGCCGAGTACCCGGTACAGGTCGTGCATCCAGGCGTTCAGGCTCATGTCGACCAGCGTGACCAGCGTGGCGATCACCACGATGTAAACAGGAATCCTCACCTGCGGCGAGACGAAGTCGCGGATGCTGGAGATGAGGATGTTGGCGCCGACCAGCACGACCGTGGTGGCCAGGCCCATGCCCAGACCGTTGGTGCCGCTGGTGGTCACCGCCATGGCCGGGCACATGCCGAGCAACTGCGAGAATACGATGTTCTGGTCCCACAGGCCGTTCTTGATGATCTCGCGGGTATTCATCGGGCGTCTCCCTCGGTGGGGTGTGCGGTCAGAATCTCCTCGCGGTGCGCGGCGAAGAACTCCAGCCCCTGCTTGACCGCCTTGACGACGGCGCGTGGCGTGATGGTGGCACCGGCAAACTGGTCGAAGACCCCACCGTCCTTCTTCACGCCCCATTTTTCCGGAGGTGGCGAGGCCAGCGATTTGCCGGCGAAGTCGCCGATCCACTTCGCCTTGGTGGCTTCGATCTTGTCGCCAAGGCCGGGGGTTTCCTGATGTCTGATGACTCGGGCGCCAAGCAGCGTCCCGCCGGCGTCGACGCCGATCAGCACCACGATATCTCCGGCATAGCCGCGCGACGTCGTCTGGAACACCACGCCATTGACCGCGCCCGCCTTGCGCGAGCGGTAGATGGTCAGCGCCTTGCCGTCGCTGCCCGAAAGCTGCAGCGTGTCCTTGAGCAGGTTGTTGTCGCCGTGGCTCGCCGGCAGGACTTCGCTTAGCGAGTTCTGCAGATCGCGCTCCTCGGCGGCATCGATGGCCGAACGGGTGGCCTGGTTGGCCAGGGCCAGCGCGGCGCAGGTGACGAACGCGATGGCGCCGAGGGACAGCGGTTGGTAGAAAAGCTGGTCGCGCCATTGGGCAAGCGTACTCATGATTTTGCCCTCTCGACGGCCGGATCGAGCGGGGCGCCGCGCCAGTTGCGGCCGAGGATGCGCGGTTTCAGGTAGCGGTCGATCACCGGCGTGCAGGCGTTCATCACCAGTACGGCGAAGGCCACGCCTTCCGGATAGCCGCCCCAAGTGCGTATGACGTAGGTGAGAAAACCGCAGGCCAAGCCGAAAACGACCTGGCCGGCCTTGGTGTTGGGCGAAGTGACGTAGTCCGTGGCGATGTAGAAGGCGCCGAGCATTGCGCCTCCCGAAAGCAGGTGCGACGTCACATCGAGGTAGCGCGCCGGATCGATGGCGTTGGCGACGAGCGCCGGAATCGCGATGCCGGCGATCATCGACACCGGGATATGCCAGGCGATGATGCGCAGGGCGAGCAGCACCAATCCCCCGGCGGCGATCAGCAACGATGCCGTTTCCCCCAGGCTGCCGGCGCGCGCGCCGGTGAGGGAAATGCCATAGGCGCTGCCGACCAGCGAGTGCAGGAGGTCGGTCCCGCGTGACAGTTCTGTCTTAGCGAAGCCGAGCAGGGAGGCGCTGGCGATCGCATCGGGTTTCGGGATATTGCCAAGGAAGATCAGCAGGCCGTCGTGAAAGCCGGGGGCTGCCGCGGAGGTGATCGGCATCGGCGCGATCCATACCGTCATCTGGACGGGGAAGGAAATGAGCAGGAATACCCGTGCCACCATCGCCGGGTTGAACAGGTTGTAACCGAGGCCGCCGAACACCTGTTTCGCCAGCGTGGTGGCGAACAGTCCGCCGACGGCACCGATCCACCAGGGGGCCCAGGGCGGCAGGGAAAGCGCCAGCAGCCAGCCGGTGACCAGTGCGGAGCCGTCCGATAGCGTGGGCAGCGCCTTGTTCCCGGCCAGCTTCAGGCAGGCCGCCTCGCCCAGCAACGCGGCCAGAACAGTGATGATCCACAGGAATAGCGCCGGCCAGCCATACAGCCAGAAGCCGAAAATGGTCGCCGGAACCAGCGTGGCAAGCACCGTCAGCATGATGCGCGACACGCTGTTAGCCGACAGGCTGTGCGGCGCAGTGGGCGGCTGAAGCTGATTGAGGTTCATGTCATTTTCTCGGGGAGCGGTTCGGAGGTCGCAGCAGCAGCCCGGATCAGGGCCTCGGAGCGTTCTATCGCTTCGCGATCGGTTTTGCCGCTCAGCATCAAGCGTGGGGCGCCATTGCTGGCCAGGTAATGCGGCGCGGGGAAGGTGGCAGTGGCAAGGTTGGGGGTCATGGCTATGCCTCGGTGGTTGAGAAGAGGGGCACCGACGCGGCTGGGGTCTCCGTCATCCCGGCGAAGGCCGGGATCCAGTCCGTACTCCGAAAACCTGGATTCCGGCTTTCGCCGGAATGACGTGGTATTTGTAGCCGCATATGCGATTGGCGGCCGTGGTTCGGGCATGGTTTCATTCCGCCACCTCCGTCACCGCGCTCTCCGCAGCCGCCTTGGCCGCAGCCTCCGCACGTTTCGCCGCGTCGCGCTCGGCCTTGCGGCGCGCGGCGGCTTCGGCCTTTTCCGCCGCTTCGCGTTCCAGGCGCACGGCGCGTTCGGCGGCCAGCTTCCGGGTCGCCTCCATGCGCAGCTTGTCGCGCTCCTGCGCCCACAGTTCGCCCTTGGCGTGCGAGAAGTACTGCACCAGCGGAATGTGCGACGGACAGATGTACGCGCAGCAGCCGCAGGAGATGCAGTCGGAAAGCCCCAGAGATGCTGCTGCCTGCAAATCGCCGACGCGCACGTTGGCGGCCATTTCCAGCGGCAGCAGGCCGATCGGACAAGCCTGTACGCAATTGCCGCAACGGATGCACGGCCCGGCCTCGGGAATGGCGACCTCGTCCTCGTTGAATGCGAGGATGCCGGCGCTGCCCTTGACGATCGGCACCCTGGCGTGCGGCAGCACGGCGCCCATCATCGGGCCGCCCATGACCAGCCGCGCCGGCTCGCTCTTCAGCCCGGCGAAGGCGAGCAGGTCGGCGGCGAGGGTGCCGATCGGTGCGAGAATGTTCCCCGGCTGCCAGACAGCACCGCCGTTGATCGTCACGATGCGTTCGATCAGCGGTTCTCCCAGGCGCACCGCGCGATGTACGGCATTGGCCGTACTCACGTTGTTGACGATCACGCCCACGTCGGCGGCGCGGCAGTCCGAGGGCACCTCCTTGCCGGTGAGCGTTTCGATCAACTGGCGATCGGAGCCCATCGGGTAGCGCGCCGGGACGGGGCGCACCTTGATTTCCGGAAAACGCGTGGCGGCACGGCGCATCGCGGCGATCGCCTCGGGCTTGTTGTCCTCGATGCCGACCAGCGCCTCGCGTGCGCCTGTGCAGTGCAGCATCAGGCGCACGCCGTCGATCACGTCGGCGGCGCGGTCGCGCATGACGCGGTCGTCGCAGGAAAGATACGGCTCGCATTCGCCGCCGTTGACGATCAGCGTGGTGATCTCGCTGCGCTTGCCGAGCGCCAGCTTCACCGAGGACGGGAAGGTGGCGCCGCCGAGGCCGACGACTCCAGCTGCGGAGATCAGCGCGGTGACTTCGGCGGGGGCAAGGGTGAACGGGTCGGCCGGAACGTCGGCTTCGACGGCGCGGTCGTGGCCGTCAGTTTCGATGGTGATGGCCTCGAACGGCAACCCGGAGGGGTGCGGCGCGGTGATTTCGCCGATGGCGACGATCCTGCCCGAGGTCGGCGCATGCACGGGGGCGGAGATCCGGCCTTGCGGCTCGGCGATCAGTTGTCCCTTGCGCACCTCCTGGCCGACCAGCACCACCGGGCGGGCCGGTTGCCCGACATGCTGCAGCAGCGGAACATAAAGCCGCGCCGGCAGGGGCAGGGTGCGCAATGGTGCATCGGCAGCCGGTCGCTTGTGGTCGTCCGGATGCACGCCCCAGCGTGGCGCTTTCGGGTTATGGAGGAACTTCTCGATCAGGCCCATGGCATTGTCTTTCAGGTGGAGGCCGGGGTGGTCACACTCGCCGGCTTGGGCCACACCCAGTGCTGCAGGGTGATCGGTACGGGCTGCATCTGCGCGGCCTCGGTCGGGCAGCGCTCAACGCACAAGCCGCAGCCGGTGCAGGCCTCGCGGATGACGCCGTGGATTTGCTTGGCGGCGCCGATCATCGCGTCGGTCGGGCAGACCTTGTTGCACTTGCAGCAGCCGATGCAGATTTCCTCCTTGACGTAGGCCATCATCGGCCCGTTGTCGGCAATCTCGTCGAGATCGACGGAAATGCCGAGCTTCGCGGCGATGGACGCAGCCAGCGCCTTGCCGCCCGGTGGGCAAACAGTGGCCGTGGCAGTTCCCTCGGCGATGGCCTTGGCGGCGATGGCGCAGCCGGCCATCCCGCATTGTCCGCAGTTGGAGCCGGGCATCAGGGCAGCAATTTCATCGGCCAGCGGGTCGCCATCAATGGCGAACTTGCGCGCGGCCACACCCAGTCCGAGACCCAGAACGGCACCGAGTACGGTCAGGCTGGCAATGGCAGCAAGCATCATCGTCTCCTATTTGAAATTCAGCCCGGAAAAGCCCATGAATGCCAAGGACATCAGACTGGCCAGGATGAATCCGATCGGGGCGCCGGAGAAAACTTCCGGCACGCGGGCCAGCGCCAGGCGTTCGCGCATGCCGGCGAACATGACCAAGGCCAGGGTGAAGCCGGCAGCGGAGCCAAAGTCATACACCAGCGCGGTAACGAAGCTGTGTTTCTCCTGGTTATTGATCAGGACCAGGCCGAGCACCGCGCAGTTGGTGGCAATCAGCGGGAGGTAAATGCCAAGCGTTTGGTACAGCGCGGGAGCCATCTTGTGGATGACCATCTCGGTAAATTGCACGACAGCGGCGATCACCAGGATGAAGGTAATGATGCGCAGGTAGCCGAGTCCGAGCGGCGTCAGCAGCCAGTGCTCGATGTTCCAGCAGATGGAAGCGGCCAGGACGATCACGAAGGTGGTGGCCATGCCCATGCCTAGCGCGCTGTCGATGCGTTTCGACACGCCCATGAAAGGACACAGGCCGAGAAATTTGACGAGCACCACGTTGTTGACGAGGGCCGTAGCAATCAGCAGGAAGAAATAATCGCTCATAGGGTTTCCTTGGCGTTTGCTTCCCAGCTATCACGAACTGTGCCATGCACCCGATCGAGGCTCCGGAATCGTGCAAGAGCCTTGAAATCCGCACCGTAACGGGGTTGTCGCGACGCTCCCGAGTCGTGCCCGACGATGTCGCAACTCCTACACTTTGCTTGAAACACGACATGTCGGCGGCTTGGCGGCGGGTTGTGGGTTGTGGTGGTACGAAACTTGCGACGAGTTCCCCGACAACGGAGAACCCCTGTGACGACCCTTAAGCCAACCCTTCCGACGGAACATCTCGCCGGGATCGCATCCACCGTGTTCCAGCAGGCTGTGGAACAGGCGGATATCGCCATTTCGATTACCGACGCCGCAGCCAACATCCTGTACGTCAACCCGGCCTTCACCCGCGTGACCGGCTACACGGCCGATGAAATCATCGGCGCCAACCAGTCGCTGCTTTCCAACAAATCCACGCCGGAGAGCATCTATCAGGCGATGTGGGCGGCGATTACCGGCGGGCAACCGTGGAGCGGGCGCCTGGTCAATCGCCGCAAGGACGGCAGCAAGTATCTGGCCGATCTGCTGATCACGCCGGTCGTCGATGCGGCCGGTGCGATCACCAACTACCTCGGCATCCAGCGCGATGTCACCGACCTGCACCGCCTCGAATGCGAAGTGGGCGACCAGAAGGCGCTGATCGAATCGGTTGTCGATTCCGCGCCCGTTGTGCTGGCCCTGCTCGACAACAACTTCCGCGTCGTGCTCGACAACCACGAATACAAGAAGCTGATGACCGACCTGCGCGCCGTCGAACCGGCCACGGTCATCCTGGAGGCCGTGCGCGCAAATCTGGGGTCGTCGCTCGGATCGTCGCTGGCTGCACCGCACGTCGGTCGTTACGCCTTTCACGACCATGAGATCCGTTTCGATTCGCGCGGCGGGCCACGCTGGTTTTCTTGTTCCGGCCTGTGGGTGCAGCGCAAGGACGGCAAGGTCGAGACCTTCTTCGATCGCCAGGACGATATTTTCCTGCTCCTGGTCGCCAAGGAGACCACGCGCCAGCGTACCGAGCAGGAGAAGACGCGCCTGGCCCACCTGCAGGCCATGATGGCCGAGGAGAGCCGCATCGACGGATTGCGCGAAACCCTTTCGGCGGCCGTCTTCAAGATCGAGGGGCCGATCAACATCATGGCCTCGGTGCTGGCCACGCTGGAGCGGCGCGGCACCGGATCTCCGGCCGGTTCGGCGCTTGCGGGGGCGCTCTATGCCGGGCGAGATGCTATCGACAGCCTGCGCAGCGCCATTCCGGAGCACACTTCGGAGTCGCGCACGGCCGTGAATCTCAACGAGATCCTGCGCGATGTGCTCGACCTGACCACCACGCGCATGCTGGCCGCCGGGATTACCGTGCATTGGCAGCCACAGTCGGTCCTCCCGTCGCTCAATGCCTACCCGAATCGCATGCGCATGATGTTCAAGGCGCTTGTCGACAATGCCATCGAAGCCATGAACGCCAAGGGCTGGCGCGAACGCGAGCTGCGCGTCGTCACGCGCGGTCACGCCGACCGCGTGGAAGTGGTGATCGAGGACAGCGGGCCGGGCATTCCCCCCGGCCTGCGCTACAAGGTTTTCGAGCCGTTTTTTTCCACGCGCATGGGCGGTGGCAAACACCTCGGGACGGGCCTGTCGTCGGCACAGCAGGTCGCGGCCGACCATGACGGGGTGATCGACATTGATTCCACGGAACGGCGTGGTTGCCGGGTGCGCGTGGTGCTTCCGGTGACTCGCAGGGGGTAGGCGCATGAGCGAAATCAACCTGCCCGGCCTGACTACCCTGCGCCGCATCGAACTCGAGACGCTGTATCGCGTCGGCGAGATCCTGTCCCGGTCGCTCGACTTCCGCCACACCTCGCGCGAGATCCTGCGCGCTCTCGACGAGCAGGCGGGGATGAGCCGCAGCATGGTCAGCGTGCTCGATCCCGAAAGTGGCGATCTCGTCGTCCATGCCGTCAACGGCAACGAGGACGAAGGCCACGAATCGGTGCGCTACCAGGCCGGGGAGGGACTTCTCGGGCTCATCCTGGAAGAGAAAAGCACGCTGGCCCTGCCGCGCCTCGGCGACGAGCCGCGCTTTCTCAACCGGCTGGGGCTGTACGACCGCCGCCTGGCGTTCATCGCCGCGCCGATCAGCCTGGGTGGCAACCTGCACGGCGTGCTGGCAGTGCAGCCCAATACCCCGGACGACGGTCTGCTGGCCGAACGCACCCGCTTCGTCGAGATGGTCGCCAGTCTGATCGGCCAGAGCATCCGCCTGTCGCTGGATGTCGAGCGGGAAAAGAAAACGCTCGCCGACGAGCGCGACAGCCTGCGGCGCACGGTGCGCCACCAGTACGGCTTCGACAACATCGTCGGCCGCTCGGCGCCGATGCGCCGGGTGTTCGACCAGGTGCGCATGGTGTCCAAATGGAACACGACGGTCCTGCTGCGTGGGGAGACCGGCACCGGCAAGGAACTCATCGCCAACGCCATCCACTACCATTCGCCGCGCTCGAACGGGGCATACGTGCGCCTCAACTGCGCCTCCCTGCCGGAAAACCTGCTCGAATCGGAACTGTTCGGACATGAAAAGGGCGCCTTCACCGGGGCGGTGGCGTCGCGACGCGGACGCTTCGAATCGGCCGACGGCGGCACCATCTTCCTCGACGAAATCGGGGAGATATCCCCGGCCTTCCAGGCCAAGCTGCTGCGCGTGCTGCAGGAGGGCGAATTGGAGCGGGTCGGCGGGGCGCGCACTGTGAAGGTCGATGTGCGGGTGATTGCCGCGACCCACCGCGATCTCGAAGCAGCCGTCGACGCAGGCGAGTTCCGCGAGGATCTGTACTATCGGCTGAACGTCATGCCCATCGTCCTGCCGGCGCTGCGCGATCGCATGGAGGACATCCCCGACCTCGCACATTTCCTGGCCGGCCGCATCGGCGAACTGCAGGGGCGGCGCCTGTCGCTCACCGAAGGCGCCATCCGCCGTCTGTCGCAATACTCCTGGCCGGGCAACGTGCGCGAACTGGAAAACTGCCTTGAACGGGCGTCGGTGATGTCCGAGTCGGGCACCATCGAAGCGGACCTGATCCTGATTGACCGCTATCGCGAGGCAGGGGCAAACTCCTCCGTCGCGCCGCAGGCGTCGGGATTCGATAACGTCCCGATGCGTTCGGCCACGCCGGTTCCGTTTGCCGCCGGCGCCGCAGCGGACAACGATCTAGACGAGCGCTCTCGGGTCATTTCCGCACTCGAACAGGCCGGCTGGGTGCAGGCCCGCGCGGCGCGCATCCTCGGGATGACGCCCCGGCAGATCGCCTACCGCATCCTCACGCTGAACATCGAAGTGAAGAAAATCTAGGACGCGGCATGAACGACGAAGAACCGCAATACATCTGCCTCAACTACTGCATGGTCGACCAGGATACCGGCTATTGCATGACCTGCGGTCGCCCGCCACTGCCGCCGATGCCCGATTTCAGCCAGAAGACGTTTGCGGGGATCAAGCTGTCGGGGAAGCCGACCTCGGACGCGAATGTTGGCGATACGGAGTGACTCTCGGTTCCGTTGTTACGCACTGCTACAGAAGCGAAAGCAATGCAAACAAGATTTCTGGGATGATCTTTCTGTGTCATAGCCTAGCTGCCGTCGTCGTCTGGTCGGACATGGTTTGAACGTTTCGTCCGCGCTCGACGGGCGTGAAAAGGCTTCACCGCAGTACGTCATTCTGGAGAAACGCCATGATTAGTACGCTGGTTGATCTGCTTGGAAATTTCTACGCCAACAACGACTTCACTCACGTCGAGACGATCGCGCGAACCTTGCACGCGTCTATTCCCGATGACCTGGTTTCCCTTCAATTCCTTGGTCTTGCGTACTATCGGAGCGGGCGCGTCGACGAAGCGGTTTCCATTTTCGACAAGGTGCTTAGGCGGCGGAAGACACTTGCCGATGCCGATCCGAAAGTGGCAACGAACGAAATTGCCGGCGACGACAGTTGCGCTGCGGTCTGTTATCAGGAGGCTACCAAGCGCAATCCGTGGCTGGCCAAGGCGTGGTATGACCTTGGCGCGATCCTGCTGAAACTCAAGAAGTCCGAACTGGCAATTCCGGCATTCCGCAGTTTCGTGGCCGCACAACCTGCGTCAAGCCAAGCTCTGCAGGCTTTGGATCAGGTCGGCCTGAGTCCGGACAAGCTCGGGCTGGATCGGGAAGCGCTGGCCCGGTAGCTCCTGTCACGCAACTCCCTTGACCGCCGGCATGATCGGATCGATCTCTTCGATCTTTCGGCGCACGCCGGGTGGCGCGAACCCCGCATATCTGGCCAGGGCGTCGGCCGGTAGCGGCCCGACGATGCGGTCGAGGTCGGAGAAGCGCAGCCCTTGGCCGACCAGATAGGCGATGCAGGTGTGGCGGAGAGACAGCGCGGTGATCTCCGCCGGGTCGTCGAGGCCGGCGTCGTGGGCGGCGCAGAGCAACCGCCGCGCGACTTCTTCATCCGAATCCGGTATGGCGAAGACGTTGGCGCCTTCGTCGCCTGCCAGTCTGGCGAAGAGACCGGGAGGAACGCGCAGCAGGCGTGTAGCATCCCGCAGCAGCGTGACGGTGCCCGACTCGGCGTCGATGTCGAGGGGCGCGATGCGGCGGATTTCTTCCGGTGTCGCGCCGCACAGCAGCAGAGTTGCCCATGCCGCATCCTGCTTCGGCATCGTTTCCAGCAACCGGGAAACCTCGGACTGCGAAAGCTCGCGCGGCAGGTCCGGCGCATTGGGCAGCAATGCGGGCGAACCGTGCTGGGGCAGGGCCTGCTGCGGTGAGCGTCCGGCAAGCGCAGGCGGGATATCCTGGCCAACGGTGATCCACGACTGGGGAACGATCACCGGGGCATTCGATGGTGGTGGCGGGCGGTTGAACAGTTCGACCACCGCCATGGCGCAGAGCGCCAGGATGGTGGCCACGGCGAAACTGATTCCGGAATCGCGCAGGTAGTCAGGGCGCCACGCCCGTTGCGGCACGTTCGCCGCCTCGATGATCTGCAACGAGGGCTTGCGCGAACGCTCGCTGGTCTCGGTACGCAGCAGACGTTCCGACAGGCTGCTCCGGCTCGACTCGATCTGCGCCAGCTCCTGCTCCATCGACTTGTAGGTGCTGAAACTCCTGGAGAATGAATGCACGGTGCGCCGGTCGTCGGCGATCTGCGACTGCAGTTTCTGCTGCGCCTGCCGGGCCGAGGCCAGTTCTTCCTCGGCTTCCGCCAGCAGCATCTGTCCTGAACCGGCCTTCTGTTCGGCGATCTGTTTTTCCAGATCGGCCAGGCGCGAGCGCATGCCTTTCACATTCGGATCCATGTCCATGTATTGCGGGGTGTAGACGCGTTCCTGTTCGCGCAGGGACTCCCTCAACTGCGATGCTCGCGCTTCCAGTGCCGCCAGCGTCGGATTGTCGCGCGAGCGCACTACGGTCTTGCCGCTGGCCATGGAATCCTTGATCGAGCGGACGCGGCCCTCGGCCTGGGCAACCTTTTCGTTGGCCGCGTTCAGCGAATTGGACAATCCCTTGACGCGGGCGAGAATCTGGTTTTCCTCGCGTTCTCCCGAGACGATATCGGCGGTCTGGCGGAAATCTTCGAGCGCCTTGCGTTTCTCGGCGAGGCGCTGGTTCAGTCGGGCCAACTCGTCGCGCAGGGTTTCGATCTCCGTCGAGGCGGAGCTGGAATAGCTGTCGATGAGGCGGCGGGAATAGACATCGATCAGGGCGTTCAGGATGGCCGCCAGATGCGCCGGGTGAGGGCCGGTTGCGGTGAGCTGGATGTTGTTCGTCTCGGCGAGCGGTTCCGCCGTCAGGGCCGCCTGAATGCCTTGTGCCGGGTCGGAACCGTACTCGGGCAGATCGACGCCTTGCTGGCCCAGCAGGCCCAGCGCCTCGTCGATCAGGGGGCGGCTGGTCAGAATGCCGGCTTCGGCGTGCAGGCTGCCCGCGTTTCCCGGATTTGCCGCGGTCGTGACGGTCGAAGCGGTCGCCGCCCGTTGCGCATTGAACGGCGTGCCGGATACAACCCCGGCCGTCTTCACCGCGATGCGCGCCTGCGAACGGTATTCCGGCGCACGGGAAAAGGTGTACGCAAGTCCGGCGAGCAGGAGGGGGAGGAATACCAGCAGGAAGACCCGCAGACGCCGCCGGTTGCCGCGCGCGGCAATTTCCGACGCGGCGTGCGTTTCACTTTCCCGAGCGGGGTTGATCTGCGACTCGAAACCGAACATGGTGAAACCCTCAATGCTTAATGAACAATTGGCCGGGGAAATTGGTCATTCATGGCGTTGGATGTTACTTTTGATCCCTGCGCGGGGTGTTCACGTTTCCCGAGCTTCATATTAATCGTCCCGGCCGGCATTGAAAACTACCGCAGCCTGCCAAGGCTGGAAGTGATTGGCGGTCGGTGACATCTTCCCGGAACGATATTTGCGACCATGCACCACGAAATAACCCTGATCACGACGATTACCGCCGCCTTCGGGTTTGCGTTGATTCTTGGCTTCCTCGCCGAGCGAATCCGTCTTCCGGCAATGGTCGGCTACCTGCTGGCCGGCATCCTGATCGGACCGGCAACGCCGGGCTTCGTGGGGGATCTGGATACGGCATCGCAGCTCTCGGAAATCGGGATCATGCTGCTGATGTTCGGCGTCGGACTGCATTTTTCGCTCAACGATCTTCTGGCCGTCAAGCGGATCGCGGTTCCCGGCGCCGTCGTGCAAATGGGCCTGGCGACCTTGCTGGGCATGGCCGTGGCGTCCTGGTGGGGATGGAGCATCGGGTCGGCGCTGGTGTTCGGGTTGTCGCTGTCGTGCGCCAGTACCGTCGTGCTGCTCAAGGCGCTGGAGTCGCGCGGCTTGCTGGAAACGCATAACGGCCAGATCGCGGTCGGCTGGCTGGTGGTCGAGGATCTGGCCACGGTGCTGGTGCTCGTCTTGCTGCCCCCGCTGGCGGGGCTGCTGGGCGGCAATGCGGGTGCATCGGCGGCTGGAGTGCCGCTCTGGCAAGCGCTCGGCAAGACCGTGCTGCAGATTGCCGCCTTCATTGCCCTGATGTTGCTGCTTGGGCGCCGGATGTTGCCAAAGTTGCTGTGGCATGTGGCGCGGACCGGTTCGCAGGAGCTGTTTACGCTGGCGGTGATATCGGCGGCCATCGGCATCGCCTACGGGGCGGCGGCCTTGTTCAACGTGTCGTTCGCGCTGGGAGCTTTCTTCGCCGGCATGGTCATGCGCGAGTCCGAATTCAGCCACCGTGCAGCGGCCGAATCGCTGCCCCTGCGTGACGCTTTCGCGGTGCTGTTCTTCGTCGCCGTGGGCATGCTGTTCGACCCGGCAGTCATCGTCAGCGCGCCGTACAAGGTAATGGCCGTGGTGGGCATCATCATTCTCGGCAAGACGTTGGCCGCGATGGCGCTGGTCCTGGTGTTGCGTTACCCGCTGAACACGGCGCTGACCGTTGCTGCCAGCCTGGCGCAGATCGGCGAGTTTTCGTTCATCCTGGCCGGATTGGGGGTTTCCCTGGGGCTTCTCGGCAGTGAGGGGCAGAGTCTGGTGCTGGCCGGCGCGCTGATTTCGATCGCCCTGAATCCGTTGGTGTTTGCCGTCGCCAAACCGCTGCGGGAGTGGATCATCGCCCGTTCCGCGCTGGCGCGTCGGCTGGAGCAGCGGCCGGGCCCGTTTGCCGAACTGCCGATGGAAACCGAGGAGAAATATCTCAAGGGACAAGTGGTTCTGGTCGGGTACGAACGCGTGGGGCGGCGTATCGCCAAGGCGCTCAGCGAGCACGGGATTCCGTTCATCGTGGTCGAACAGAACCGGGAACAAGTGGAAAACCTGCGCAATGAGGGGCTTGCCGCCGTCTGCGGCGATGCGGCCGAGGATCCGGGATCGCTGATCCAGGCGCATATCGCCAATGCCGCCATGCTGGTGATCGCCACGACGGATACGGTCGATGTTCGGAAGATGGCCGAAATCTCCCGTATGCTGAATCCGGGGATCGAGATCATCGTCAGTACGCACAGCGAATCCGAACTGGAACTGCTGAATAGCGACGGGGTCGGCAGTGTGTTCCTGGGCGAGGAAGAGTTGGCGAGGGGTATGAGCCGTCATGTGCTGCGACGGTTCGCTCCCGAAGAGGAGGAGATTGCGCTGCGTCATTGACGCTGATGCTTGTGATATCCGAATATCGGAAGAAAACGGAGGTGTGTCATGGCTGGACCGATCAATCTGCTTGCGGCAACCGATTTTTCCTCCTCGGCGAGGCATGCCGCCGAACGGGCCGCGCTGATTTCCGGGGAGACGGGGGCACGGCTGGAACTGCTGCATGTACTCAGCCTGGCGCCGCTACAGGAGTTGCAGCGCCTGGTGACTGACTTGCCGGCTGGCTTTGCCGAAGAGGCCGTTAGCGAGGAAGTGCAAGTGGAGATGGATGCGCTCGCGGCGAGTCTGCAGGCGCAGTACGCCGTGAAGCCGGATTGCCGGATCGTCAGGGGGGCGCTGTTGTCGACGCTGCATGCCGAGGCTGTTGCGTCTGGGGCCGATCTACTCGTATTCGGTGCGCGCGGCGAGAGCGTTTTCCGGCACGTCCTGCTTGGCACCACGGCCATGCGGATGGTCAGCAAGAGTCGGCAACCCATCCTGGTGGTCAAGCAACCTGTGCGGCGGGCGTATCGGACTCTTCTGGTTCCGGTCGATTTCTCGCCGTCTTCGCTTGCTTCGATCCGCATCGCACAGGTCCTGGCGCCGAAGGCCGAAATCATCCTCATGCATGCTTTCGACATTCCCTTCGAGAGCCGTTTGCGTCTGGCGAACGTCAGTGACGATATCATCAATCACTACCGCGTCGTGGCCAGGCAGCAAGCGCAGAAGGATCTTTACGACCTGCGCGAAAGTGCCGGGTTGTCGACGGGCAAGACGCGATTTGTCGTTGTCCATGGCGACGCCTCGTTGCGCGTTCTTGAGCAGGAACAAGCATTCGACTGCGACCTCATTGTCATGGGCAAGCATGGCCGGAGCCCGCTGGAGGAGTTGATCGTCGGCAGCGTCACCAAGAAAGTGCTCGCCGAGTCGCAATGCGATGTACTGGTCTCCACGAGCGAATAGCGGGGGGGTGGGCATTGCGGGAAATACCCCCTGCGGAAACGTTCAACTGAGGTTTTCGGGATGATGGAGCACCTTGCGCAGATCCTGCTTCTTCTTGCCGTCGCCATCGGTGTGGTCGTGCTTTTCCAGCACCTCCGCATTCCGACCAGCCTGGGATACTTGCTCGTGGGGGTCATACTCGGGCCGCACACGGTCGGGCCGACGGTCTCGGTGCCGGAGTTTCAGGCGATGTCGGAATTCGGCGTAGTTTTCCTGCTGTTCACCATCGGCCTGAGTTTTTCCCTTCCCCGCTTGTATGCACTGCGGCATCAGGTTCTGGGGCTTGGAACCGGCCAGGTTGCGGTCACCACCCTGCTCGTCGGTTTCGTGACCTGGGTCGCCGGGCTTCCCGCACCGGCAGCGTTCGTGTTCGGAGCAGTCTTCGCGCAGTCGTCCACGACCATCATCGCCAGTCTGTTGAACGAGCAAGGTGAGGAAAACAGTCAGCACGGGCGCCTCGGGCTGGCGATGTCGGTCTTTCAGGATGTCACTGCAGTTCCTTTTCTGGTGATCATTCCCGTTCTGGGCGTCTCGGTGGTCGGGAGCGTTCTGGCGGCGTCGCTGGGAGTCGCGCTTGCCAAGGCCGTTCTCGCCTTCGGAGCGGTATTCTTTGCCGGACGCTGGTTGCTGGGGCCGCTGTTTCATCTGGTGTCCAGGCGCCAGTCCGCGGAAGTATTCACGCTGGCAGTCTTGCTGGTGTCGCTGTTGGCGGCGTGGACGACCAACAGGCTCGGGCTGTCGCTCGCCTTCGGCGGGTTCCTTGCGGGGATGATGCTTGGGGAAACCGAGTTCCGCCATCAGATCGAATCCTCCATCCGGCCTTTCCGCGACGTGCTGCTCGGGCTCTTCTTCATCGGGATCGGCATGCGTTTCGAGCCGGCGGTATTGCCGGCGATATGGCCTTTGGTCATCCTCGGCGCCTTGCTGGCTCTGGCAAGCAAGGCGCTGATTGTTGCCGCGATGGTGCGCAGGACCGGAATCGCTCCCGAAGTTGCGCTGCGTACCGGCCTGATGCTGGGCGTGGGTGGCGAATTCGGCCTGGCCCTCGTCGCCGTCGCCCTCGATGCCGGCGTGATCGACTCGCGACTGGGACAACTGGCGATCAACTCTGTGCTTCTCGCGATGATCGCCGGTGCCGTGCTGATCCGCTTCAATGGCGCCATAGCGGCGCGGCTGGTGGATGCGCCGAGCGGCCAGAATCATGCCGAAGCGGAGTTGCCCGAAAACCCGGAGCGGGTGGTGGTGATCGGAGGCTATGGGCGCGTTGGCCACGCCGTGGCAGTGTTGCTGCATTCAAAAGGAGTCCCGTTCGTGTCGTTCGACACAGATCCCAAGCAGGTCGCCAAGGGGCGTGCCGACGGCTTCCAGGTGTTCTATGGCGACATCACCGATCCGGGGCTGCTTTCCGGGATTCACGTCGAGCGAGCCGCGCTTGTGGTGCTCACCGTCGACAAGTCCGCCACGGCGCTGAAATCTGTCTCCTCTCTGAAGGCGATGTGTCCGCAGGTGCCCGTCATCGCGCGGGCAAGAGATCTGGCGACGAGTTCCAGCCTGTTGGCCGCCGGCGCGATCGAAGCCTATCCAGAGGCCATCGAGGCGAGCCTCCGCCTTGGGGCGACGGCGCTGCGCATATTGCAGGTTTCCGAGGAGGATATCGACGCAATGCTCCAGGATGTGAGGAATTGGGGCTACAAGCCGGTGCTCGGAGAGAATCAGGATAAGTAGCAGATATTTGTTCGCCAGGACCTTCCGGCAGGTTGTGAAGTGGGCTCCTCCCTCCTATGTTGAAAGCAGATTCACGACAAAGGGAGATCCATCATGTTCAAACACATTCTCGTTCCGACGGACGGTTCGGAGTTGTCCCGGAAAGCTGCTCGTGGTGCCGTGTTGTTCGCCAAGGATTGCGGCGCGCGCGTGACCGCCCTGCATGTCAAGCCTGAACCGCAACTTCATTATTACCTGGAAGGAGCGCGGTACGATCCGGCCGTGCTGGAGAAAATCGCCGAAGCAACGGAAAGGGAGGCGCACAAGTATCTCGATTATGTAGAAGACTTATGCCGCGATTCAGGGGTGCGTTGTGCCCGACTGACAGAGACCAGTGACGATCCTTACCGGGTGATTATCGATACGGCAATCCGGAATGCCTGTGACCTGATCTTCATCGGGTCGCACGGGCGCGGCGGTCTGGCCGGCCTGTTGCTCGGCAGCGTCACGTCGAAGGTGCTCACGCACAGCACGATTCCGGTGCTGGTTTATCGCTGAGCCGCGTAAACTCGCCGGTCGCCTGGCAATTCAGGCGACCGGGAGACAATAGAAGTACTGTTCGTGCCTTTCCTTTAGGGCTGGAGTCCGGTCACGATACGGTGACGTTGATTTCCTTGCTCTTGGCCTTTTCCGATTTCGGCAGGGTTACGTTGATCATGCCGTCCTTGAACTCGGCTTTCACCGTGTTTTCATCGACGTCGGCCGGAACCTGGAAGCTGCGGGAAAAACTCCCGTAGGAACGTTCGATCCGGTGGAATCTCTTGCCTTTTTCTTCCTTTTCCTGCTTGCGCTCGCCCTGAATCGTCAGCATGCCGTCCTTGATGCTGACCTGGACGTCTTCCTTTTTCACCTCGGGAATTTCAGCCTTGATCAGATAGGCCGCATCGGTTTCGCTGATGTCGACCGACGGCGTCCAGTCCGCCATTTTCAGCAGGCTCTGCGTTGATCCCGGCAATTCCGGTGAGCGCCTGAACACGCTGTTCAGGCGGTTGGATACTTCTTCCAGTTCTTTCCAGGGGTCCCATTTGACGAGGTTCATGATGTCTCTCCTTATGCTGCGACGCTAAGACAACTCCGGCGCCAGGGGCAGGAACCATTACCGCATCCGGCGCTGCCGGATGCGCCGAAACAGGAATAGTTTCCCTCCCTGACTCGAATCTGTCTGATCAGGTCGATGTTTGCGGGCTTGGATGTTCTGCAATCCTTTGTCGTTGAAAAGCCTTGCGTTTGCCGTGTGTCCATTGGCTTACTTCTTTCTCATTCAATGACGTTGTTTTCAGCAGTTCCTTCAAACTGCCTCACCAGCAGTTTATGAATCTACGCCCGTCATCCGGCATTGTTCATTCGGGTGAACACGTACCCTCAGGCCTACGGCGGGAACACCGGTGTCTCCGGGTTTCCTGTCAAAGGAACGAATATCACCGGCAGCACGGAACGCTCTTCGATGCCGCCATCTTCGTCCTTTCGGAGGACCTTCAGATCCTGGCCCGTGTAGCGGTTTCCCACCGGAATGACCAGCGTCCCTCCGGGTTTGAGTTGTGCAATCAGCGCGGCCGGAACGCTGGGCGCCGCCGCCGTGACGATAATCGAGTCGTATGGAGCATGCTCCGGCCACCCATGGTGGCCGTTGCCGGCGCGCACCTCGATGTTGCCGAAGCCCAATCGCTGCAGACGGTCGCGGGCCTGGATGGCCAGTTCCTCGACTATCTCCAGCGAATAGACCTGCCTCACGAGGCAGGACAGGATCGCCGCCTGATAGCCTGATCCCGTGCCGACTTCCAGAATAGCGTCGCCGGCCTTCGGTTCAAGCAGATCGGTCATCAGCGCGACGACGTAAGGTTGCGAGATGGTCTGGCGATAGCCGATGGGCAATGCGGTGTTACGGTAAGCCGCCCATCGCAGATCGTCAGGGAGGAATGCATGGCGCGGCACCCGCCGCAGAGCGGCATAGACGCGCTCGTCGAGCGACGCACGCCCCGTGAGGTCGCGAGTGCAGCGGACTTCCGCGCGGACTTCATCCAGGAGCAGACTGATTTCGGGATCGCGGGCGTTGATCATGGGATGACGACCCTCTTCGATTCTCACCATAGATGATGACCTGTTGCCCATCCAGCACGAATTTACGACACTCGGCCGAACGGCGGAAACTTCCCGATCGGGATTATCATCGTGTTCTACGAACGACTGCCGTATGCACACTACCCGTCCGTCATTCCGGCGTAGTCCGGAATCCAGGCTTTCGGAGCACAAACTGGATCTCGGCCTACGCCGGGATGACGGAGTATTAGGGATGTGTGGCTACAGATGCTCGTGAACGGAGAAGGGAAAATTTTCCCGATCAGGAAAATTGTCTTGTGTTTGAAAAGAACCGGCCGCATAATTTCCCGAACGGGAATATCAACGGCTGATCTTAACCATGACCCACATCGACTCCACACTGACGCTCGGTGCTGCCCTGAGGGCAGCACGCAAGCAGTTGCGCCTGACACAGTCCGATCTGGCCTTGGCTGCCGGGGTAGGGGTGCGCTTCATCGTCGATCTGGAAGCCGGCAAGCCCACCGTGCGGCTGGAGCAGGTGCTGCGCGTGATCGACGCCTTGGGCGGGCGCGTGCAGCTTTCCGGACTGTCTGGCCCGACGTCTGCAACCGAGGTGGACCGCCATGGCGCTTGAACTCCGTGTCTGGCTGTTCGCCGACTGCGTCGGCACCTTGTCGTTGCTGGACGGGCGATTGAGTTTTCGCTATCACGCCGACTGGTTGAACAACGCCCGCGCGGTCCCCCTGTCGTGCTCGTTGCCTCTGCAGGCCGAACCATTCGACGACCTCCGGGCCCGGCCTTTCTTTGCCGGATTGCTGCCTGAAGGCAATCTGCGGCGCCTGATCGCGCAGCAGTTTCATGTATCCGGCCAAAACGATTTTGCTCTGCTGAATGCCATAGGCGGCGAATGCGCCGGGGCCGTGACGTTCCTACACGAAGGTGAGGTGCCGCAATCCGATCCACATGGCGAAGAGCAATGGCTCGATGATCAGCAACTGCAAGCCGTTCTGGACGAATTGCCGCGCCGGCCGATGCTGGCCGGCGAGAACGGTCTGCGCCTCTCGCTCGCCGGCGCTCAGGATAAACTTCCCGTCGTCTTCGACGGACAGCGCATCGGCTTGCCTCGCGGCGGCCAGCCCAGCACGGATATCCTCAAGCCGCCGATTCAGGCAGTGGATGACAGCGTATCAAACGAAGGCTTCTGTCTGGGGCTGGCCCAGGCCATGAAGATTACGGCCGCCGAGGCGAGAGTCCACCACGTTGGCGACCGCCGTTTCTTGTTGGTCACGCGTTACGACCGTCAACGCGACGCACAAGGCAGAACATCGCGCCTGCATCAGGAGGATTTCTGCCAGGCTCTGGGCGTGGTGCCGGAGATGAAATACCAGAACGAAGGCGGCCCCGACCTTAAAGCCTGCTTCGACCTGCTGCGCCGCGTAACCCGCCCAAGCGCCCCTCAGATTTTGCGTTTGCTCGACTACGTCGTGTTCAACGCCTTGATCGGCAACCACGACGCGCACGCAAAGAATTTCTCGCTGCTGTATGCGGACGCCGCAGGCAAATCGGCGCCGATCCTGGCTCCGATGTATGACGCGCTGTCCACCGCCATCTACCCGAACCTCACGCCCAAGATGGCGATGAAACTCGGTAGCAAATACAAATTCAGCGAAGTTCTGGGCCGGCACTGGGAGCGATTCGCCGAAGAGGCCGGGCTGGCACGCGCACAGACGCGCAAGCGCGTTCTCGGTATGGCTCAGGCACTGCCATCGGTCGCCCGTGCCCTGCAGGCTACACCTGCGTTCGCCCGGCAGTCCGTGATCGAGCAAATTGTGGGTGTGATCGAGCAACGGTCGGCGCTGACTGTTCGGCGGTTGTCCGAGGGGGCGTAGTCTGATGATGAATGTGTTGTGGGCGGCCATCGGTTTGTTGCAACGGCTGCGCCAAACGGAGAAATGGAAAATATGCGTGTCGGCAAGAGAGATGTGCGGATTGACTGGCGTCTGGAAACGGCCATGAGCGGAAATTCGCACCGGCTGGATCACTGCCATTGAGACGGCTGCTGCGCCCCGAATCTTGCCGTAGGGCCAATTCGCAGTAATCTGCCAATCTGGTCGTTGCCGGTAGCTCAGTCGTGGGGCCGGTGTTGCACGGGTTGCTGCCTTTTTTTTGGCAGGTCCGATCACTCGAATGACTGCTTACCTCAATGGCCTGAGACGACACACAACCCAAGCAGAAATATCACCTATCCCGCTGTCCGGATTTCTGGGGCCATCTCTGTGGCCGAATCAAAGTATCGAACCAGAGGACTCCACCAAGCGATACTGGAGGGATTAGCTTGTCGCCAAACGGTATGATTCGCGTAGAGCGATTAAGGCGTTGCTCGCATCGTCCGATAAGGTGTGATTTCGCCTTGTCAATATGCTATAGGCATCAAGCGATATGCCCAAGTTTACTGGCAGTATCTTTAGCATTCCAGCATCTGTATATGGTTTCACAACTTCGCTAGGTAATGCTACCAATGCTTCGCTGTTTTGAATCAAGCTCACAATTAAAGGAATAGAGGTTGCTTCAATTATCCTCCTGGGGATACGAATGCCTCGGGTTGCGAACATGGCATTAAGGCGTTCCCGTAATAGACTTTCTTCGAACGGCATCACCCACGAAAAATCCACCAGATCCTTGATTTCAAGACGCGACATTTCTGTCAATGGATGATTAATACTGCAAATTAAACAATGCGACTCCTCCGCAAGCGTCTCGACTGATAGGTCATGTACTCTATCAAGATCAATAGTACGTCCAACTACTATGTCCAATTGCCCTTTAAAGAGTTTGTCAATTAATAATCGGCTTGTGTCTACCTCAAGATGAACCAGCATTTCAGGATGTCGTTGCCTTAAAAAATTATACATATGAGGTATTAGGCTTACGCTGGGAGTTAAAACACTACCGATTGCTACACGATATTTTTCTCCTCGTTTAAGTGCTGCAATTTCCTGTTGGGCCTGATGTATTTCTGACAAAACCGAATGTGCATGGCGAAGTAAAATTTCGCCAAAAGCGTTAGCCTCGACTCCGCGCGCATGCCTGGTAAAAAGAGAAACCCCTAAACCTTCTTCGAGCTCAGAGAGCAGTTTCGATGCTGCGGGTTGGCTTATGCCCAAAGCATTTGCCGCACGAAGTAAAGATCTCTCATTATCCAGGTGAGCCAGAAGCAGAATTTGCCTAATTTTGATTCTTGTGCGGAGAGGAAAGCCCGTCGCAGTCAAAACCGTCACCTTTTCTCGATGCGCTGTGAGTAAAAATCCCAAGGTTGCTGGAGCGCGTTCAACAATACTCGGCAGTGTGCGTTGATACGCTCCCCAAGGACACTAGCTTCCTGAAAAAGGTCGGATCGACGCGCTGCGTAAGGAGCTCATCAGCACCCTGATGCCACTATAGCGCCTTGGTGGTGTGGGGAAAACTGTGCGGAAAGTGACCCAGAGCGGAATTCCACTGCGGCGTGACTCAGAATGGTGCCGTCTCTGTTCGTCCAAACCGTTTGCTCTGTTTTCATGGCTGAGTGTGTGATTTCGCAGTCGCGGTGCTGTATTTGAATCGGTAAAACTCACTTTTCGTTTTTCGCTTCACTGTGTGAGAGTGATGCGTGAGACGAAGCAGTTGAGCTGTCGGCATCTTCTCGTCACCGAATGCGGTGACTCATTCGGTGAGTGAGAAGTTTCGTCGTGATCTTCACGCTAGTGTGCTCGTAACAGCGAGCATGGCCACAACGATATATACGAAAAGATTATACCGAAATCAAAAAAAGTCATTTGATTCGAATACCAGCGGCGTCTATGATTTTTCCGGCAGCTCGACCCCTTGGTTGTCTCTTTAGATTTTGGTAACCGAAAGTCGGGATGGTTTTGGGGTACGCGGTAGTGTGCTGACTTGTGTGCAAAAACGTCAGCAGTAGAAAGCGGAGGAGTGGTCATGGTAAGAGGTTGATTGTCGAGATCGACCTTGAACCCATTGGGAGGGCAAACCATGACCATGAAGGAGCGTAATACGAAGTTG
>JARKPC010000198.1 GCA_029975435.1 Propionivibrio sp.
CGACAGCGGCATCAGCAGGGCCAGCGTTCCGGCGACCGAGAGCAGGGCGGCGGTAAAGTCGGGGTGATAGCCCTTTTCCTTCATGGTCGGTGCCACCAGCGAACCGATGGCAGCCGTGTCGGCAATCGCCGACCCGGAAACCCCGCCGAACATCAGGCAGGAGACGATGGTCACCACGCCCATGCCACCGGGCATCCAGCCGAAAAGGGCGCGTGCCAGATTGACGATGCGCTTGCCGACCCCGCCGCGGGCCAGGAGTTCTCCGGCAAAAATGAACAACGGCACGGCAATCAGGATGAAGGGCTCGACACCGGCGATCAGGTTAAGGAAAAGCGAATCGAATTCGTACGATAGATTCTTGAACTGGACGATGCCGACGGTCGTGGCGATCAGTGAAAAGTACAGAGGCAGGCCGGCCAGCGCGATAACAAAAAAGACACCGAAAACCTGGATGGTCAGCATTATTCATCCACTCCATAGCGCTCTTCGCGCGACTTGCCGCGAAGAATCAGATAAAGGTCGTACGCCACGAAAACCATTCCTGTACCGCTGCCGATCGACAGAGGCATGTACTGCCATGCCATGGGTATGCCGAGGACGGTGAGGATGTTCCCCCAGTTGTTGCTGACGATGGTCAGACCGTTCCAGAACAGGATCCACAGCACCACGAGGCTGATCAGCTGAACGACGAAGTCCGCGCCACGGCGCTGACGGTCGTTCAGCTTGTCGATGAACTCGGTAATGGTCATGTGTCCGCCACGGCGGATGATCGACGCGCCGCCGAGAAAGGACACCCAGACTATCAGGAGTTCGCAGGCTTCCGTGGTTTGGGCCAGATCGTGGCCCGCCGCGTGAGCACAGACGTTGAAGAAGACAAGCACGATCATGACGGCAGCGGCAACCACCAGCGCCCAATCAATCAACCTCGCCAGCAAATGGACAGGCAAAGCCTGTTCCGGACCGCGCGGCAGCATCTCGCGCACTTCTCCTGCAACACCTTGCTCAGCAGTGGCCACGATTATTCCTTCCACGGTAGATAACCTCCCTATTTCTTCGCCGGAAGCGCCTTGCGAACGGCTTCGGCGTCGGCCAGGATGGCGTCAACATCGCCGCCCCACTTGGCCTTGGCTTTTTCGTAAGTCGGCTTGACGGCGTCACGGAAGGGCTGGGCTTTCGGATTGTTGATCTTGGCGCCCTTGCTGGCCATCTCGGCGAGCTGCTTCTCCTCACTCGCCTTGACCTCGTTGCGGTTCCATTCGCCGGCTTCCTGCGCCGCCTTGGTGATCGCCGTCCGGTCATCGGGCGAGAGTTTGCCCCAGGTCTTTTCCGAGATGGCCATCGGGATCGGGCTGTACACATGACGGGTGAGCGTCACATGCGGCGCGACCTCATAGAATTTGTTGGAATAGATCGTGTCGATCGGATTTTCCTGTCCGGCGACTGCGCCTTGCTGGATGGCCAGATAGACTTCCGGCAGCGGCATGATCTGCACGCCGAAGCCTACGTCTTCAAGCAGCCAGCGCATCATTTCATTCGGGAAGGTGCGCAGCTTCTTTCCTTTCGCGTCGGCCGGGCTGTTCAACGGATCCTTGGTGGTCATGCTGCGGAATCCGGCTTCCCAGGTGGCGAGGAAACGGAAACCCTTGGCTGGCGCCTTGTCGAACTGCGCCTTGAGCCATTTTGATTCGTCATAGAACTTCCAGCCCTGTTCGTAGCTGTCGAACATGAACGGGAGCATGGTCAGGTTCAGCGTATCAACGTGCGGCGCATAAGAGCCGGTCGCCGATACCGTGAAGTCGATGCCGCCCGATACCAACTGCTCGATGTTCTTTGGATCGTTGCCAAGTTGCCCGCAGCAGAACACGTTGACCTTGTAGCGATTGTTGGTGTACTCGGCGACCTTCTTGGCGAAGATCAGGGCGCCGGCCTGGCGCGCGCCCTGTTGCTGATCGGTGTGGCTGAATTTGAGAACGGTCTGGGCGTTGGCGACGGGCGCGACCGTCAGGCTGCCGAGCGCGATGACCAGAAGTGCGAATTGCTTCGTGGTGTTCATACGACCTCCTTGGTTAGTTATTGGATCTGCAATTGCGTAAGAAGCAGTCAGTACAGGTGAAGCTATGGCAAGTTTCAAGAGTCCCTAAGTGAGTCGTGGCCGTACTAAACGCGATAGATTTCGCGGGTGACCAGGGCGGTCAACTCGTTGAAATTTTCTTCGCGCATCAGGCGCCGGTATTTCGGGGCATCGAGCGTGTTGACCAGGTTCCAGATGCCCAGGCTGATTTCGGCGTGGCGCTCGAAAAAATCGACGATGTCGTAAACCCGCGGCGACGCGTCGGTGGTGAAGTACTTGTTGTAGCCGTACTCCTTGGCCCAGAACAGCAATTCGACATAGTTCAGGAAGTGTCGACTGCCGCCGATCAAATCCCAGTCAGCCTTCGTGTCGTTGTCGTTGGTATGGATATAGACATCGAAACCGGATTCGATGGTGGTGACAAGCATCTGCGCGGGGTTTTCCTGGCTCTGGATCGAATGGCCGAGGTCCAGGGTGATCCCAGTGTTCTTGTTGCCGATTTCCTTGAGCAGCAGCAGGGCCTTGGAGGTGCTGTCGAGATGGCAATGCACGCGCACTTCGGAATATTTCGGTTCCAGGAACAGCGGTACCTCGGGCAGATAGTCGGCGGCTTCGCCGATCGTCTCGATCAGGTATTTCCAGGACGCCTGATAGTCGACCTGGAACAGCATGTCGTAACCGTCGGATAGAGGACAGCAGGTGACCAGCGGAGCGCCGACGGCCTTGGCGAAGTCCTTGGCACGCTTGATCATGGCCACCGCCTCTTCGCGGATCGCTCGCACCGGACGCGACAGGCTGCCGGGTACGAACTGCGGATCCTTCTTCACGTTGACGTTGATGGCGGCCCAATTGAGCTCCAGTTCACGCATCATGGCGCTGATTTCCTCTGGGGTCGATGTCTCGTGGGGAAAGACCATCTCGACGCCATCGAATCCCTTGATCTTTCGAACCGTCTGCAGCTTCTCGTAGGTGGTCTTCGGGGCGTGGTACTCGCAAAACCGGTCTTGTGTCTTGCCGAGGAACCCGATGATGACGCTTTGCTTCATGGCCTGCTCCTTGTTGTCTCTGTATCCGAAGTGCGTGATGCGTCGCCAATCGATCCGGTTTGGTGGCCGTGAATGCCCGTGAAGCACCACTCCGAAAAATTGGATGGTTGAGGACGTCTGTATAGTTCTTGTTGTGTGTGGATACGTTAATGGATGCATTGAAAGATGTCAACACATGCGTTAATGTATGCATTAAATATTGTCGCTGCCCCTGACCGGGCTAGGCTGAAGTCCGATTCCAGGAGAAATGAATGATTTATGTTTTCGCCAACGTAAGGGTCAAAAGCGGGTGTCTGGATCAGGCGCTCGACTGTTACCGCGAACTGGTTCCGGCCATACGACAGCACGAGCCCGGTTGTCTTCAGTACGAACCGACGATCGATGTCGATATGGGCTTGCCGAATCAGGAAAAAGGTGTGGGCGCGATTGTTGTTGTCGAGCGCTGGGAATCGCTTGAAGACTTCAGGGCTCACCTCGGGATGCCGCACAGTGCGTCCTTTCGGATGCGGATGGAACCGTTGCTTGCGGAGAAAATCACGGTCAAGGTTTTGCGCGGGGCACTGTGAGTATGGCCGGGTAGTCAGTTCCGCAACGCCTTTGAGTTGGATTGGTGTATAATTTACGTATTCACTTGCGTTCTTTTCGAGAAATACATATACATCTTGTTTTTCCTTGGTTTATTGTGAATAACGTATGGCTTCTGTGGTCATCTTCACGGTGTGTTGAAAGACGTTTTCATGAAATCCGAAACAAAGCGTCCGCGCTTGCGAAAACCCAAAACCTTGGTTGATCGGGTCTATCACGAGATCCAGAACCGGATCCTGTACAACGTCTGGGGAACCGGCCATCAGGCGCTGGAGCAGGAGTTGGCGGAAGAACTTAAGGTCAGCCGGACACCGGTCCGGGAAGCGCTGATCCGCTTGCAACGCGATGGCCTGGTCAAGGTCGTGCCGCGCCACGGCATGCGGGTGCTGCCGATCTCGCTGACCGACATTCAGGAAATCCACCAGATTCTTACCAGTCTGGAGGCGCTGGCGGTTGAATTGGCGGCAGTCAGGCAACTTTCGCCCAAGGAAATCGATTTGCTTGAGCGTTCGACGCAAAAAATGAACGAGGCGCACGAGAAGGGGGATATCAAAGCCTGGGCGCAGGCCGATGAGGACTTTCACTGCAGCCTGGTCGACCTCTCCGGAAACAGGATTCTGATCGAGGTCGTCGAGAATTTCTGGAGCCGCGCCCAGCGGGCGCGATTGACCATGCTTTCCATGCGCAAGAGCACGGCCGAGTCGATCCAGGAACATGCGCGGCTGGTCGAGGCCATCCGTAACGGAGAGGGCACGCGTGCGCGCGAGATCCTCGAGAATCACCGCAAACGCGGAATCACCAACCTGATCAAGCTGATGGAAGAGCAGCGCAACGTCCTGCAACTGCCTTGATCGACTCAACCCGAAAAGTCGGCAGATGCCACGCGGCCGTTCTGGCGGGGGTGTGGGGCATCCGACACGGTTTGCGTTGGGAGCAACGCAAACGTTGTGTGCGCTGTTGCCCAACAGGTTGACAATCGCTTAAGCTGAACCACGGTCAGATGCCATCGATGATGGCGTGAAAAAGACAAATCCGGGCGGTTCGCGTGATTGACAGCTTTTCCCATTTTCGTGTTCTGATTGCGACGGGTGTCGCCGGCATCCTCGTCGGTGCCACCGCGTTGATTTGCGGATCGGTGCGCGGACAGGAGATCGAACCGCGCACTTACACGAATGCTCCCGTGGGCATGAACTTCCTCATTCTCGGCTATGCCGACTCGGAGGGCGGGGTGAGCTTCGATCCGTCGGTTCCTCTGACGAATGCCAACATGAAGACCGAGTTGGCGGCGCTTGCCTATGCGCGGGTATTCGAACTCGGCGGGCAATCTGCGAAGTTCGACGTCGTCGTTCCGTATGCAAGACTCAACGGGACGGCCGAGTACAAAGGCTCACCCGTCGAGCGTGATGTGTCCGGATTCGGCGACCCCCGGGTGCGGCTTTCGATGAATTTCTATGGCGCTCCGGCGCTGTCGGTGAGGGACTTCGCCAACTATCGGCAGGATCTGATTATCGGCGGCAGTGTCCAGGTGTCGCTGCCGGTGGGGCAATACGACCCTGACCGGCTGGTGAATATTGGCACCAATCGCTGGTTCGTCAAACCGGAACTCGGTGTTTCCAAGGCCTGGGGGCCGTGGACCCTGGAGTTGACGGCCGCGGCTACGGTGTTCGGCGACAACGATGATTTCTTCGGTGGGAAGCACCGTAAGCAGGATCCCATCTACACGTTGCAGGGGCATCTCGTCTACGGTTTTTCCTCCGGCGTTTGGGCGGCATTGACAGCCGCCAATCTGAGCGGTGGCCGAACGACGCTTGATGGCGTTCGAGGCAACGATCTGCAGAAGAGTTCGAGAGTGGGCCTGACTCTGGCTTTCCCAGTGGATCGCTACAACTCGATCAAGCTCTATGCCAACAATGGCTTATACATTCGCACAGGAACCGATTTCGACACCATCGGCATCGCCTGGCAACACCGCTGGGGGGAAGGGTTTTAGGTTGGCAGGGTTGAGAGCTATTGACTAGATTGATTAGTGTCTCGAACCGAAATCAAACAAAAAAGGAACAACCATGAATGCCGAATCCCAACGTCTCGAACAAGCCCGCGACTCCAAGACTCCGTGGAAAAAATGGGGCCCCTACCTCAGCGAGCGGCAATGGGGAACCGTCCGCGAGGACTACAGCGAGAGCGGCAATGCCTGGGACTACTTCAGCCACGACCAGGCACGCTCGCGCGCCTATCACTGGGGGGAAGACGGCCTGGCCGGCATTTCGGACGACCGCCAGCGTCTTTGTTTCGCCCTCGCGCTGTGGAATGGAAAAGATCCGATCCTAAAGGAGCGGCTGTTCGGCCTGACTAACAGCGAGGGCAACCACGGCGAGGACGTCAAGGAGTACTACTTCTACCTCGACAGCACACCGACGCACTCCTACATGAAGTACCTCTACAAGTATCCGCAGGCGGCCTACCCGTACGACGACCTTGTCCGTCGCAATCGGGAACGCGGACGCAAGGACATGGAATACGAACTGATCGATACCGGCGTTTTCAATGACGACCGCTATTTCGACGTGTTCGTCGAATACGCCAAGGAATCGCCGGAGGACATCCTCGTCCAGATCAGCATCCACAATCGCGGGCCGGAAGCCGCTGATTTGCATGTCCTGCCGACGCTGTGGTTCCGCAACACCTGGTCGTGGGGCGAAGACAATCCTCGCCCGTCGCTCAAAGCCATCAAGGGCAAGACGCCCGGCGTAAAAGCGACGGAAGAAACGCTGGGAGATCGTTATTTCTACTGTGACGGTGCGACTTCGCTGCTGTTCACCGAAAACGAGACCAACGCCAAACGGCTCTTTGGCGGCCAGAACCGGACGCCGTACGTCAAGGACGGTGTTCATTCCTGCGTGGTCCGCGGCGACACCGGAGCCGTCAACCCGAAGCAGACCGGAACCAAGGTGGCCGCCCACTATCGGATTACCGTCGCGGCCGGGAGCTGCGAAGTGATCCGCCTGCGCCTGACGCCGGAAGGTCCCACCGCGCTGGATAAGATCTACGGCAAGGGCCAGGGAGCGTTCGGCGCGCACTTCGATGAAATCATGCAGGCGCGCCGGCAGGACGCCGACGATTTCTACGCCTCTGTAATTCCAGGCTCGCTCAATCAGGATCAGGCCAACGTGATGCGCCAGGCCCTGGCCGGGATGATGTGGTCGAAGCAGTTTTTCTATTTCGACGTCAACCGCTGGCTCGAAGAGCGTGGTTGCAGCGTTTACCGTCCCTCGTCGAAGCAGCCGCCGCGCAACGGGCAGTGGCACCATATGTATAACGCCGACGTGATCTCGATGCCCGACAAGTGGGAATACCCCTGGTACGCGGCATGGGATCTGGCGTTCCATGTTTCTCCCCTGACGCTCGTCGATCCGGATTTTGGCAAACAGCAGCTGAGTCTGATGCTGAGCGAAAACTACCTGCACCCCAATGGGCAGATTCCGGCATATGAATGGAACTTCAGCGACGTCAATCCGCCCGTGCATCCCTGGGCGACCATTTTTACCTACCGGCTGGAAAAGATGCGCTACGGAAAGGGCGACATCGCCTGGCTCGAGCGGAGTTTTCAGAAACTGCTGTTGAATTTCACATGGTGGGTTAATCGCAAGGACCGTTCGGGCAAAAATACCTTTGAAGGAGGTTTCCTGGGGCTGGATAACATCGGTGTGTTCGACCGCAGTGCGCCGCTGCCCACGGGCGGATACCTGGAGCAAGCGGACGGCACCGCATGGATGGCGCTATACAGCCTGAACATGCTCGAGATCAGTATCGAGCTGGCGTTGCATAACGAAACCTATGCCGAAATGGCGAACAAATTCGTTTCCCACTTCCTGTCCATCGCCTCCGCCACAATCCATGCCGGCGGCAACACGGGCATGTGGGACGAGGAAGACGGCTTCTTCTACGACGTCCTGCAACTCCCGGACGGCACTGCGCAGCGCCTGAAGGTGCGCTCCATGGTCGGCCTGCTGCCGCTGTGCGCGGTTACCGTGTTTGAAGGCGAATTCCGCGCGAAGTATCCAGAGTCGATACAGCAATTGCGGCACTTTCTTGAGGCTCGTCCGGAATTGATGGCTTTCATCCACGATCCTTCATTGCAAGGCGTCGCAGGGCGCCGGTTGGGGGCCATCCTCAATGAAACCAAGCTGCGCCGCGTGCTGGCCAGGATGCTCGACGAGAAGGAGTTTCTCAGCCCCTACGGAATACGCTCCCTGTCGCGCTTCCATGCAGAACATCCGTACAAATTCCACGCCGGAGGCCAGGAATTCAGCGTGCCCTACCTGCCGGCCGAATCCGATACCGGCATGTTCGGCGGCAACTCGAACTGGCGCGGCCCGATCTGGATGCCGGTCAATGCGCTGATCGTGCGTGCGCTGCTCCAGTACTTCGCGTTTTATGGCAACGACTTCACCGTCGAATGCCCCACCGGTTCAGGGCGCTTGATGAACCTCTACGAGGTTGCCGAGGAAATCGCGCGCCGCCTCGCCAGCATTTTCCTCGCGGGCGAAAACGGGCAACGGCCGGTCAACGGAGCGGCGAGGAAGTTCCAGGAAGACTTGTATTGGCGCGATCTGATCCAGTTCTACGAGTATTTCCATGGAGATAATGGCGCGGGCCTCGGCGCCAGCCACCAGACGGGGTGGACGGGCCTCGTCGCGCGGATGATGCACCTGTTTGCCACGACGTCCGCCGAACAGGTGCTCTCGCTCGGTAAGGCCGCTGCCGTGGTCGAAGAGGAGAAGACTCCCCCGGCCAAGAAAGCCGCCGCAATCCGGATGAGGAGAAAGTGACATGGCACAGCCGCGCTATCCGTCGCTCTATCAGATCAATACGCGCGTCTGGCTGACGGGGCTGGCGCGGACGCTCGGACGCCGGGTCACTCTCGATGATATTCCCGATGCGGAACTCGACCAGATCTCGGCGAAGGGCTTCGACTGGGTCTGCCTGCTCAGCGTCTGGACGACCGGCGCGGCGGGGCGACGGGTGTCGCGCGAGAACGCGGGGTGGCGCAAGGAGTTCGAGGAGACGCTTCCCGATCTGTGTGAGGACGACATCGCCGGTTCCGGCTTTGCCATTACCGCCTATTCGGTACATCCCGATCTCGGCGGCGACGCTGCCCTGGCGCGGCTGCGTGAGCGCTTGCGGCAACGGGGTTTGCGCCTGATGCTCGATTTCGTGCCCAACCACATGGCGCTTGACCATCCCTGGGTAGAGAGCCATCCGGAGCACTTCGTGCGGGGCACCGAGATCGACCTGGCGCGTGCGCCGCGCAACTACACGTGGGTGAAGCATGCCGATGGCGACTTGTTGCTGGCTTACGGGCGCGATCCGTACTTCGAGGGCTGGCCGGATACCCTGCAACTCGATTACAGCAACCCGGCGACGCAGGAAGCCATGATCGGCGAATTGTTGAAGATTGCGGCGCGATGCGACGGCGTGCGGTGCGACATGGCGATGCTGGTGCTGCCCGATGTGTTCGAACGCACCTGGGGCCAACGGGCGCCGCTGTTCTGGCCCGACGCGACGCGTCGGGTGCGCGATCAGGTGCCGGGATTCCTGTTCATGGCAGAGGTTTATTGGGATCTTGAATGGGTCTTGCTCGAACAGGGTTTCGACTACGCCTACGACAAGCGTCTTTACGACCGGTTGCGCGAAGGCCACGCACGAACCGTCCGCGAGCACCTGCTGGCCGGCCTCGATTACCAGGGCAAGCTGGCGCGATTCCTGGAAAATCACGACGAGCCGCGCGCCGCGGCGACCTTCCCCCATGAAGCGCACGAAGCGGCCGCCATCATTACCTTCCTGTCGCCCGGGCTGCGCTTCTTTCATCAGGGGCAGTTCGAAGGGCGGCTGAAGCGCATTTCACCGCACCTCGTGCGCGCTCCGCAAGAGAACGTCGATGCGCGGCTGGTCCGGTTCTACGAGTCGCTGCTGTCCGTCGTTCGCCAACCCACCCTGCGTGACGGGCATTGGATGCTTCTGGAGTGCGTCCCTGCGTGGGAAGGCAATTGGACCTGGGATTGCTTCATCGCCTGGGCATGGCTCGGCGTGAACGGCCGGCGCATCGTGATTGCAGTGAATTTTGCAGCAAACCAGAGCCAATGCCGTGTGCGCTTGCCATTCGCCGAACTGGGTGACCGGTCGGTCTGCCTGTCGGATTTGATGGACGGGCCGAACTACGAGCGTGACGGGGCCGAGCTTTTGTCGCGTGGACTGTTCGTTGACCTGCCGTCTTGGGGCTATCACGTCTTCGACGTCAGCACCCAGTAAAAACCGCCGGGGCGAAAGGGCCGAATCGCCCCGGCCAGCCTTCTGTTACGAGTAGTCGTCCATCGGGGCGCATGCACAGAACAGGTGGCGATCACCATACACGTCGTCAATGCGGTTGACGCTCGGCCAGAACTTGTTGGCCGCCACCCAGGGCAGCGGGAAGACGGCTTCTTCGCGGCTGTAGGGGCGGTTCCACTCGGCGACGACGTCGGCTTGCGTGTGCGGGGCATTCTTCAGCGGATTGTCGTTCGTCGGCCACACACCCTGCTCGATTTTCCGGATCTCTTCGCGAATCGCGGTCATCGCGGCGATGAAACGGTCGAGTTCGGCTTTCGATTCCGACTCCGTCGGCTCGACCATGATTGTCCCGGCGACCGGGAAACTGACCGTCGGCGCGTGGAAACCATAATCCATGAGTCGTTTGGCGATGTCGATCTCGGCAATCCCCGTGGCGGCCTTGATCGGGCGGATATCCAGGATGCATTCGTGGGCGACGCGGCCGTTCTTTCCCGTATACAGCACGGGGTAATGGGGCGCCAGTCGCGCGGCGACATAGTTGGCATTGAGGATCGCCACCTCGGTGGCACGCTTCAAGCCCTTGCCGCCCAGCATGGCGATGTACATCCACGAAATCGGCAGGATTGACGCCGATCCCCACGGCGCCGCGGAAACAGCGCGCTGGCCCTTGTGCGGTCCTTCGATCGGTTGCACGACATGGTTGGCCATGAACGGCGCCAGATGGGCTTTCAGGCCAATCGGTCCCATGCCCGGTCCGCCGCCGCCGTGGGGGATGGCGAAGGTCTTGTGCAGGTTCATGTGGCTCACGTCCGCGCCGATGTGTCCCGGCGAGGTGAGGCCGACCTGGGCGTTGAGGTTGGCGCCGTCCATGTACACCTGGCCGCCGTGGGCGTGAATGATGGCGCAGATTTCCCTGATGGCCTCCTCGAACACCCCGTGCGTCGATGGATAGGTGATCATCAGGCAAGCCAGGTTGGCGGCATGCTGCTCGGCCTTGGCGGTCAGGTCGGCGACGTCGACGTTGCCGTTCTCGTCGCAGTCGACGACGACGATCGACAGGCCGCACATCTGCGCGGTGGCCGGGTTTGTGCCATGCGCGGATTTTGGGATCAGGCAGATGTTGCGATGACCCTCGCCGCGGCTGGCATGGTAACGGGTAATGGCGACGATGCCGGCGTATTCGCCCTGCGCGCCGGAATTCGATTGCATGCTGATGGCGTCGAAACCGGTGATCGTCTTCAGCCAGCTTTCCAGCCCGCCGATCATCTCCATGTAGCCTTGCGCCTGATCGATGGGCGCAAAGGGGTGCAGGTTGGCGAATTCCGGCCAGGATATCGGGATCATCTCGCTGGTGGCATTGAGCTTCATGGTGCACGAACCGAGCGAGATCATCGAGTGATCGAGCGCCAGATCCTTGTTCTGCAAGCGCTTCAGGTAGCGCAGCATCTC
>JARKPC010000210.1 GCA_029975435.1 Propionivibrio sp.
CCCATGTCGATCTCGCCAGCCATCAGCAACTCCTGTACGGGCGGAACCAGTTGCAGCAGACGCAGCAAATTCGATGCGGCCGGCCGGGAACGACCGACGGCGTCCGCTGCCTGTTGATGGGTCATGGAGAACTCGTCGATCAGCCGTTGCAGACCCTGCGCCTCTTCCAGCGGATTCAGGTTCTCGCGCTGGATGTTCTCGATCAGTGCCATGGCCAGCGCCGACTCGTCCGGAATTTCCCGGATCAAGGTCGGCACATCGGTCATCCCGGCCATCTGCGCCGCGCGCCAGCGGCGCTCTCCGGCCACGATCTCGTAGCGGTCGTTACCTCCAAGCGGCCGCACCAGGATCGGCTGCATCAGTCCCTGCGCCCGTATCGAGGCCGCCAGCTCTTCCAGCGAGGCGTTGTCCATGCGCGTGCGCGGCTGGTATTTGCCCGGCTGCAAGCTGCCTACGGGCAGGGTCCGCTGCTGCTCCTTGCCGGAAGACTCATTTCCGGCCAGCAAGGCATCGAGGCCGCGGCCGAGTCCCTTCAGTTTCATTCTTGTACTCCTTGTTCGGCGGAAGGACGAACGATCCCGTCGCGGCGGTCCAGCAGCTCCTGTGCCAGCGCAGCGTAAGCCTGCGCCCCTTTCGACAGGCGGTCGAAAGCGATCACCGGCTTGCCGTACGACGGCGCTTCGGCCAGGCGGACGTTGCGCGGAATGATCGTGCGATACACCTTATCGCCGAAGTGCCCGACGAGTTCTCCGGAAACCTGTTGGGTCAACGTCGAACGCGGGTCGAACATGGTGCGCAGCAACCCTTCGATTTCCAGCTTCGGATTGAGATTGACGCGCACCTTCTTGAGCGTCGCCACCAGGTCGGTCAAACCTTCCAGCGCGTAATACTCACACTGCATCGGAATCATCACCGCCTGCGCCGCCACCAACCCGTTGACAGTCAACATGTTCAGCGCCGGCGGGCAGTCCATCAGAACGAAATCGTAGTCGCCAACTACCGGCGCCAGAGCGTCGCGCAGACGGAATTCGCGGCCATCCATCTCGATCAGTTCGACCTCCGCTCCGGCCAGATCCCTGTTCGCGGGAAGAACATCGAACCCGAAATCGGTACGGATACGCGTATCCATCAGGGCCGAACGGCCAATCAGTATCTGGTAGACCGTCGGCAGCGCTTCCCGCTTGAGAACGCCGCAGCCTGTAGTGGCATTGCCTTGTGGATCGAGGTCGATCATCAGCACGCGCTGCCCGAGAGCAGCCAGGCAGGCCGACAGGTTTACGGCCGTGGTTGTCTTGCCGACCCCGCCTTTCTGGTTGGTCACTGCCAGTATTCTTGCCAACGCGATTCTCCCTTGAATCTTTCCCCGATTATTCCGCCGCGGCCCGGCGCATCACGATCAGATGCCTTTCCGCATCGACGCCCGGCACCGTCAGTGCATGCACCTTATCGACCCGGACATTGCCGGGCAGACGAGCGATCTCGTCGTGCGGCCACACGCCCTTCATGGCCAGCCAGACACCTTCCGGCGCCAACAGGTGGCGCGACAAGCCGACAAAATCGGCCAGATCGGCAAAAGCGCGCGAGGTGATCGCGGCGAAGCCGATCGTCGGATGATACTGTTCGACGCGCCCGCCGTGAACGGAAATGTTTTTCAGCCCGAGTTCGATGGCCGTCTGCTGCAGGAAAGCCGTCTTCTTGGAATTGCTGTCGAGCAACGTCACGCGCAGTTCCGGACGGACAATGGCCAATGGGATCCCGGGCATGCCGCCACCGCTGCCCACATCGAGCAGGCTGCCCTCCGGCACGAACGGCATGATGGACAGCGAATCGAGCAGATGATGGCTGACCGCCTTGTCCTGTTCCTTCAGGGCCGTCAGGCTGTAGGTCCGGTTCCACTTGTAGAGCAGCGTCAGGTAGGCAAGCAGCTTTTCGCGCTGCTCCCCCGGCAGTTCCATGCCCATGGCCGTCAGGCCGCGGGCCAGTTGCTCCTCGGGACTCATGCCTTGGTGCGTGCCGCTTCCAGCGCGGCCCGCTTGAGATGGACAAGCAGTATCGAGATCGCTGCCGGCGTCATGCCCTGGATGCGCGAGGCCTGACCGATGGTTTCCGGCCGGTGCCTGGCCAGCTTCTGGCGAATTTCGGCCGACAGCCCGCCGATCTGCGCGTAGTCGATGTCCTCCGGCAAGCGCGTTTCCTCGTTGGCCTGGTTGCGCGCCACCTCTTCCGACTGCCGCTCGATGTAGCCCTGGTACTTGGCCTGAATCTCGACCTGCTCGGCGATGAGCGGATCGGCCACACCATTGCTTTCGCCGACTTGCAGCGTCATCAGGCTGGCATAGCTAACGTCCGGCCGGCGCAGCAGATCGAACAGCGTGTATTCGTGATCGATCGGCTTGCCCAGCACCCGCGCGACGGCGTCCATATCCACCTTCGCCGGATGTACCCACGTGGAGCGCAAACGTTCCTGCTCGCGGGCAATCGCCTCGCGTTTCTCGCAGAAGGCCGCCCAGCGCGCCTCGCCGACCAGTCCGAGCGCCCGCCCGATCTCGGTCAGGCGCATGTCGGCATTGTCCTCGCGCAGGCTCAAACGATATTCGGCGCGGCTGGTGAACATGCGGTACGGCTCGGACACGCCGCGCGTGATCAGATCGTCGACCAGCACGCCGAGGTAAGCCTCGTCTCGGCGCGGCGACCAGGCCTCCTTGCCCTGCACCTGCAGCGCGGCGTTGGCTCCGGCCAGCAGCCCCTGGGCAGCGGCCTCCTCGTAGCCAGTGGTGCCGTTGATCTGACCGGCGAAGAACAGGCCTTTGATCGACTTGGTCTCCAGCGAGGCATGCAGGCCGGTCGGATCGAAGTAGTCGTATTCGATGGCGTAGCCCGGGCGCAGGATGTGGCAGTTTTCCAGGCCCTTCATCGAACGCACCAAAGCCAGTTGCACATCGAACGGCAGGCTGGTGGAAATCCCGTTCGGATAGATCTCGTGGGTGGTCAGCCCTTCCGGCTCGAGGAAGATGTTGTGACTGTTCTTCGACGCGAAGCGATGGATCTTGTCCTCGATCGATGGGCAGTAGCGCGGCCCGACACCCTCGATGACGCCGGTGTACATCGGCGAGCGGTCGAGACCGCCGCGGATGATCTCGTGCGTGCGCTCGTTGGTGCTGGTCACCCAGCACGGCAGCTGGCGCGGATGCTGCGCGGCGCGGCCGCGGAAGGAGAACACCGGCAGCGGATCGTCCGAATGCTGTTCGGCCATCACCGAGAAATCGATGGTCTTGCCGTCGAGGCGCGGCGGCGTGCCGGTCTTCAGCCGTCCGGCCGGCAGCTGCAGCTCGCGCAGGCGCGCCGCCAGCGATACCGACGGCATGTCGCCCATGCGCCCGCCGGTCGACTGCGACAGGCCGACGTGAATTTTTCCGTTGAGAAAAGTCCCTGCCGTCAGGACCACGGCGCGCGCCGCGAAGCGGATGCCGTGCTGCGTCACCGCGCCAGCCACGCGCTCGCCCTCGACGATGAGATCGTCGCAGGCCTGCGCAAACAGCGTGAGATTCGGCTGGTTTTCCAACCGGGTGCGGATAGCCTGCCGGTACAGCACGCGATCGGCCTGCGCCCGTGTGGCGCGAACCGCAGGGCCCTTGCTGGCGTTGAGGATGCGGAACTGGATGCCCGCCTCGTCGGTAGCCGCCGCCATAGCTCCGTCGAGCGCATCGACTTCCTTGACCAGATGCCCCTTGCCGATGCCTCCGATCGAAGGATTGCAGCTCATCGCCCCGAGCGTGTCGAGATTGTGCGTGAGCAGCAAGGTTTTCACCCCCATCCGCGCACAGGCCAGCGCCGCCTCGGTGCCGGCATGGCCGCCACCGACCACGATCACGTCGAAAGGATCAGGATACTGCATGAGGATAAGGGGATTTCCGGATGAGCAGAAGGTTGCGCGAAGGGTTGCGAATTCTACGCCAATTCTCTGAAAAATAACAGGTTTCGACCAGAATCCGGGATACGGCGCGAACAGGCTTGCCTGCCGGACCACAGTCGCGTAAGGTGCTTATTCCATGGGCGTAGCGGACTCCAACAACACCTCGGAATTGCTGAAAAAACTGGGCAAGGATCTCGAGCGCATGCGCGTCCTGATCATTGACCGGCACAGCAGCGCGCGCAATTCGTTGCGCATGATCCTTTCGACCCTGGACATCAGCGCCATCCACAACGCGGGAACCACGGCCGAGGTCATGCGGCAGGTCAAGGCCTATGATTTCGACATCATTTTCGCCGACTACATTCTCGAGGACGGCCGGGACGGACAACAGCTTCTCGAAGAATTGCGGCAGAAGCACCTGATTTCCTTGTCGACCGTATATATGGTCATCACGGCGGAACGCTCCTACCAGAATGTCGTTTCAGTCGCGGAACTGGCACCGGACGACTATCTGATCAAACCGTTCACTGCCGAGCAGCTCCAGGCCCGCCTGATCAAGGCACTCTACAAGAAGCGCTTTTTCGAGAGGGTGTTCACCCACCTCGACAACGGCGCGTTTGCCGATGCGTTGGCAGCATGCGAGGCGCTGCTCGGCCAGGATGAACAGTTCCTGTACGACATCCTGCGCTTCAAGGGCGAGATTCTCAACGCCCTCGGCCGCTACGAAGAAGCCAAGGCCGCTTACCAACAGGTGCTCGACCACGCTGTCGTCCCATGGGCCCGGATGGGTCTGGCCATTGCCCTGCGCGGCCTGGACGAACTGGCCGAGGCGGAAAACATCGGGGCGGCACTGATCGACGATTTCCCTGAATACCTTGCCGCCTACGATTTCGTGGCCAGTGTGCGCGAGGAACTGGGCAAGCTGGCGGAAGCCCAGGAAACCCTGCAGAAAGCGGCAGCGATCTCGCCCAACAACTCGACCCGGCAGCGCATGGTCGGCGACGTGGCCGTGCGCAACAACGACCTCGACGCCGCCGAGCGGGCGTATGGCAAGGTTCTCGAGCGGCATCGTGGATCGTCGTTGCGGGTCATCGACGACTACACCAACCTGACGCGGGTGATGCTCGACCGGGGCCATGCCGAGGGAGCACGCAAGGTCACTCAGGAACTGCGGCGCGACTGGCGCGGCAATCCGCAAGGGGAACTCGCCGCGCTGGTCATGGACAGCCTGTGCGCCAATCAGGAGGGCGAACCGGCCAAGGCCAGGCAGGCGCTGGAAAAAGCACTGGCGATGCACGAATCCATGCAGGACGATTCGGACCGATCCGCCCTGTCGCAGAAGATCGCCGTCGATCTGGCGCACGCCTGCATGGCCTCCGGCGACGATGCCAAGGCGCAGGAAATACTCGGCAAGGTGGCCGCCGAGAACCACGAAGACCGCGACATGATCGCCCAGATCCAGGGCGTATTCGCCAAGACCGGCAAGGAGGAGGCCGGGCAAAGCCTGCTCGCCAAGGTCGGCCGTGAGATCGTCGAACTCAACAACCGGGGCGTTCTGGCCGCGCGCAGCGGCAATATCGAGGCGTCGGTACAGATGCTGATCGAAGCGGCCGAACGGGTACCCAACCTGCAGTTCCTGGTCAACGCCAGCAAGGCCATCTTCACCCTGCTCGCGCGCAAGGGATG
>JARKPC010000230.1 GCA_029975435.1 Propionivibrio sp.
CGCGCCGGTGCTTTCGATGCGCTGGGTCAGATCGCCGTTGGCGATGGCCCCGGCCAGACGCGCGGCTTCCTCCGGCTCTCCGCCAAGCGTGCGGTAGATGCGCCGGGCCATGACATACGCCAACGCAATGACCACCGCAAAAATGACCAGCGCAATCAGGCCGAAACGCAACGCGTAGGCCTTGTACGCCTCATCAATGTCGTCAACAAACAAACCATAGCCGATGATCCAGTCCCATTCCGGGATCTTGGCCAGACCGTTGATCTTGGGCACTAATTCTTCCCCCTTCGGGCGCTTGGTCAGGATTTCCACCTGGGACAAATTCGTCGTCTTGAGAGAATCCAGATAGACCTGCATCAGGGTGCGCCCGTCCGGAACCTTGGCCCCCATGTCCACCTTGCCTTCTCGGCGCGAATCGGGGTGAACCAAGACCATCCCCACCATATCCCTTGCGAATACGTAATCGTCGCCGTCGCGCAATCCCGACAAGGCTTTCTTGGCCTGCGCCTGGGCCTCGTCGCGGCTCAGCGTGCCCGCTTTCTCGAGCGCCACATAGACACCCACCTGCTTCGCCGCCAGATTGACCGTCGAGCGGATCTGCTCCTGCCGGTCGGTCAGCATCGACGAACGGATAGTCTGCAGGGAAATGAACACCAGAATCAGCGCACCCAACGCGGCACAGCCGACTATCAGACCAAGACGTGTAGAGAGTTTCATACCCCGTTCTCCTTGTTTGAATCGCCGAAATGATACCAAGACCGTCTGGCCCGATACCGATGCAAACCAACCCGTTTCGCCTCCACTCCGCGCATCCGCGGCAGATCAGCAGTTGCCCGCCGCATTTCATGCTCCAGAACTGAGCTTTCGTAAGGATGACGCCAAAAAACCGCGCAAGCAAGAGACAACTTCCGTTTTCCGTGCAAGAACGTAGAATCTGCACTCTCCGCTTCCGGACAACCGCCATGCTCGAGCTCGAGAACATCAATCACGTCGCGCTGATCGGCAGCCTGATGCAGCAGATGTGTGTCTACCTCGCCGTTGCCTATATGCTGAGCAAGACCCCGTTGTTCGCGCCGCTGATGCAGGTCACCGTGCGCCTGCCCGACAAACTCGTCTGTTACCTGGTGTTTTCCGGATTCTGCGTCATGGGCACCTACCTCGGTTTCCAGATCGAGGGGGCCATCGCCAACACCCGCGCAATCGGCGCGGTGCTCGGAGGAATTCTCGGCGGTCCCGGCGTGGGCCTGGCTGTCGGCCTGACCGGCGGACTACACAGGTACTCGATGGGCGGATTCACGGCATCGGCCTGCGCCGTATCCACCACCGTCGAAGGACTCATCGGCGGCCTGCTGCACATCTACCTGCTGCGCCGCCATCGCGCCGACCGCCTGTTGCACCCGATGATCGCGATGGGTACGACGCTTTTCGCCGAGATCACCCAGATGTTGATCATCCTGGCCATGGCTCGTCCGTTCGACCAGGCGTCCCGGCTGGTCGCACACATTGCCTTGCCGATGATTCTCTCGAACGCCGTCGGCGCCGCACTGTTCATGCGCCTGATCCTGGACCGCCGAGCAACGCTGGAAAAATACTCGATCGCCTTTTCCGCCAAGGCCTTGCGCATCGCGGAACGTTCCGTCGGAGTCCTGATGCAGGGATTCGACCAGAAGAACTGCAGCCGCATGGCCAAGATCATCCAGGAAGAGACCGGGGTCGGCGCCGTGGCCATCACTGACTGCGAAAGGCTGCTGGGCTTTGTCGGCATCGGCGCGGACCACCATATTCCCGGCACGCCCATTTCATCGCAACACACGTTCCAGGCCATCAACAACAACGAAGTGGTTTACGCCGACGGCGTCGACGTCACTTACCGCTGCTCCGTCTCCAAAGACTGCAAGCTCGGTTCGTCGCTGGTCATCCCGCTGCGCGGAGAAGGCAACCGGGTGTTCGGAACGATCAAGCTCTATGAACCGAAAAACAAGTTCTTTTCGTCGATCAACCGAACGCTCGGAGAAGGTATCGCCCGGCTTCTGTCCAATCAGATCCTGGCCGGAAAGATCGAGGAACAGAAACGCCTCCTGGCCCAGACGGAGATCAAGCTCCTGCAGGCACAGATCAACCCGCACTTTCTCTTCAACGCGCTGAACACGTTGGCCGCCGTGATCCGACGGGAACCGGAGGCAGCCCGCCAAATTGTCCAGGATCTGTCGACATTCTTCCGCAAGAGCCTCAAGCGCTCGGGCACCGAGGCAACACTGAAGGACGAGATCGAGCATGTCGATGCCTACCTGCGCATCGAACTGGCGCGCTTTGCCGGGCGTCTGGACGTCGACATCGATATTCCCGAAGAATTGCTGAACCTGCGACTACCGGCCTTCACCCTGCAGCCAATCGTCGAAAACGCGATCAAGTACGGTGTCTCCCAGATGATCGAGCCAGGCAGGATCGCCATCAGCGCCAGACGCCGGAACGATCAGATGGTTATCGTCGTGGAAGACAGCGCCGGGCTGTACAAACCTTCGCCGGAGAGCGGCGGCATGGGCATGAACCTGGTCGATCGGCGCATCAAGATCCGCCATGGCGAGGCGTACGGAATCGAGGTGAGCTGCGAGCCCGACCAATGGACACGCGTAGCCATCCGTTTGCCGGCAGAGGAGGAACTCGTCACATGCTGACCGCCCTGATCATCGACGATGAAGCCCCTTCGCGCGACGAACTCAAGGCGCTGCTCGGCGCGTTTGCGGACGTCGAGGTCGTGGGCGAATGCGCCAATGCCATCGAAGGCCTTTCGGCCATTCACCGCTTGCGCCCGGACATAATCTTCCTGGACATCCAGATGCCCCGCATCAGCGGTCTCGAGATGGTCGGAATGATCGACCCCGGCGCCTTGCCCCGGATTGTTTTCGTCACTGCGTATGACGAACACGCGCTGAAGGCCTTCGAGGAACACGCTGTCGACTATCTGCTGAAGCCGGTCGACCCACAGCGGCTCGAAAAAACCCTCGACTGGCTGCGTTCGGGAGCCTGCCCATCGTTCAGGCAACTCCCCGGCATGACTGAGATGCTCCCCCGCATCCCCTGCTGCGGGCGCAATCGGATATTCCTGATCCCGATCAGCGACGTCGAATACGTGCACACCGACATCAGCGGAGTGCAAGTGGTCGGAGCAGACAGGCAGGGCATGACGGAACTGACATTGAAACTCCTCCAGGAAAGAACCCCGCTCATCCGCTGCCATCGGCAATATCTGGTTAACCCGGACCGGATTCACGAGATTCTGTTGCAGGAAAATGGCGCCGCCGAAATCCTCACGCATAGCGGCAAGAAAATCCCCGTCAGCCGCCGCCACCTTCGCGAGTTGAAAGACCGGTTGCTGATTGCCTAGTTGGATAAACTCTTTCGACTCCGACAGCAAGCGGCGATAACGGAAACGTGATCGCCGTTTGCCTATTTGTTACCAGGCACAAGAACCGGCGACCGCTCGCCACCAATCTCCACCGCTTAACCCTGCATCCGACCGCTCGCCAGATTTCATCCCCCCACCAAACCAGCACGGCTACATTCACGCCGCGATCCCACGCGCGGTGCCGTCGGCACGCGCCGGGATCGGATTGAAAACCAACCGGAGGGGAATCTATGCATTCACTAACATTGATCTTCGCGGCGGCATGCGTTTTCGCCATTGCCTACCGCGTTTACGGCATGTTCCTGGCCAACAAGGTCCTGGCCTTGAAGGCGGAACGCGAAACACCTGCCGTCACCCTGGCCGACGGCAAGGACTACTTGAAAACCAACAAGTTCGTCCTGTTCGGTCACCACTTCGCCGCCATCGCCGCTGCCGGCCCGCTGCTCGGCCCGGTACTCGCTGCACAGTTCGGCTATATGCCGGGCGCGCTGTGGATTCTGGTCGGCTGTGTCATGGCCGGCGCGGTGCACGACATGGTCGTGCTGTTCGCTTCGGTACGCCACAGGGGCAAGAGCCTTTCGGTGATCGCCGAATCTGAAATCGGCAAGTCCGCCGGCAAGGTCGCCTCGATCTCGATCCTGTTCATCCTGATCCTGACGCTGGCCGGTCTGTCGATCGCCGTAGTCAACGCCATGTTCAACAGCCCGTGGGGCACCTTCACCGTATTCGCGACGATCCCCATCGCCATGATCATGGGCATCTACATGCAGAAGGTCCGCCCGGGCGACATCAAGGGCGGCAGCATGATCGGCGTGGTCCTGCTGGCGATCTCGCTGCTCGTCGGCCCACACGTTGCTGAGAACCCGACGCTGGCTGCAATGCTGACCTTCTCCAAGAAGGAACTGGCCGTGATCATCCCGGTTTACGGTTTCTTCGCCTCGGTGCTGCCGGTGTGGTTCCTGCTGGTGCCGCGCGACTATCTGTCGACCTACCTGAAGATCGGCACCATCGCGGCCCTGGCGCTTGGCATCGTGTTCGTCAATCCCGAACTGAAGATGCCGGCGTTCACCAACTACGTCTTCGGCGGCGGCCCGGTCATCCCCGGCGCAGTCTTCCCGTACCTGTTCATCACCATCGCCTGCGGCGCCCTGTCCGGCTTCCACGCCATCATCGGTTCGGGCACCACGCCGAAGATGATCGCCAACGAGCGCGATATCCTGTTCGTCGGTTACGGCGCGATGCTGACTGAAGGCTTCGTGGCCATCATGGCCCTGATCGCCGCGTGCGTACTGGTTCCGGCCGACTACTTCGCGATCAACGCCGTCCCGGCCGCATTCGCCAAGCTGGGCCTGTCCCCGGTCAATCTTCCCGAACTCGCCGCGCAGGTTGGCGAACAGGTGCAGGGACGTCCGGGCGGCGCCGTGTCGCTGGCCGTCGGCATGGCCTACATCTTCTCGTCAGTACCGTTCATGAAGGGAATGATGGCCTACTGGTACCACTTCGCGATCATGTTCGAAGCGGTGTTCATCCTGACCGCCGTCGATGCCGGCACGCGCGTCGGCCGCTACCTGCTTCAGGAAATGCTCGGCCGCGTCTATAAGCCGTTTGCCGACAACTCCTGGACACCCGGCGTCGTGATCTGCAGCGTGCTGTTCACCAGCGCCTGGGGCTACCTGGTCTACACCGGCGACATCTCCACGATCTGGCCGCTGTTCGGCATGGCCAACCAGTTGCTCGCCTCCTGCGCGCTGATCGTCGGCACCACCATGCTGATCCGCCTGGGCAAAGCCAAATACGCCTGGACGACCGCCGTACCGGGGCTGCTGGTCTGGCCGACCGTCATGTGGGCCGGCTACTTGAACGTGGTCAACAACTTCATGCCCAAGCAGTTGTATCTGCTGACCACCATGTCGATCGTCCTGATGGTGCTGATCACCATCGTCTTCATCGCTGCCTTCCGCCGTTGGAGCGAGTTGCTGAAGATCGACAGTCTGGTTACCGATCAACACGGAGACAAGGTGCTTTCGCTGGTGGGTGAGACACACAACTGATCGCCCGACAGGCAAGCCTCACCACAACGCAACCAGCCCGTTGGCTGGTTGCGTTTTTTTACGTCCCGAAAAGACTGAGGCAGCACCAACACTCCCTGGTTGTCTTGTCCGGAATCGTGTCTATACTGGGTTCTCCATAATTCTGAAAAAAGGGGGGAAATCATGATCTGGTTCTTTCTTTGCGTCGCTTTGCTGATAGGGGGGTACTTCACCTACGGCGTCCTCATCGAACGCATTTTCGGTCCGAAAGAGGCGCTGAAGACACCCGCCTACACCTCCCGGGACGGGGTCGACTACGTCCCGATGTCGAACGCCAAGGTGTGGCTGGTTCAACTGCTGAACATCGCCGGACTCGGTCCGGTTTTCGGACCGATCCTCGGCGCACTTTACGGCCCCATTGCCATGCTCTGGATCGTCGTCGGCTGCATTTTTGCCGGCGCGGTGCATGACTACTTCTCGGGCATGCTCAGCGTTCGCCAGAATGGCGCGTCGGTTCCCAACATTGTCGGGAAACAGTTGGGCGCCGTCATGAAGCAGACCATGAACGTCTTCGCCGTGATCCTGCTGTTGCTGGTCGGCGTCGTATTCGTTCTCGGGCCGGCCAAGCTGCTCGGCTCCCTTACGAACATGGAAGTCTGGATCTGGACAGCGATCATTTTCGCCTACTACATCCTGGCCACGATCATGCCCATCGACAAGATCATCGGGCGTCTCTATCCCTTCTTCGGTGGCCTCCTGCTGTTCATGTCCTTCGGCCTGATCATCGGCCTGATCTACAGCGGCAAGACGTTCTTCATTGCTGCCGGCGGCATCGAAAACCTCTTCACCAACCTGCATCCGAAAGCGCTTCCGCTCTGGCCGCTGATTTTCATCACCATTGCCTGCGGCGCCATCTCCGGGTTCCATTCAACCCAGTCGCCGCTGATGGCCCGCTGCATCCAGAACGAGAATAACGGCCGTTTCGTTTTCTACGGCGCGATGATCGGCGAAGGCATCATTGCCCTGATCTGGTGCACGCTCGGACTGACCTTCTATGAAACCCCGGCAGCGATGAACGCCGTTCTCACGGCGGGCGGGCCGGCCAAGGTCGTCCATGAAGTATCGACGACGCTGCTTGGCGGCTTGGGTGGATTCCTTGCCGTCCTCGGCGTCGTGGTGCTGCCGATCACGTCGGGCGATACGGCTTTCCGCGCGGCGCGTCTGATCATCGCCGAGTTCATCAAGATGCCGCAGAAGGAAATCGGAAAACGCCTGATCATATCGGTACCGCTGTTCGTCATCGGCTATTTCGTATCGAAGTCGGACTTCGACGTGATCTGGCGCTATTTCGGCTGGGCCAACCAGACGGTGGCAGCGGTAATGCTATGGGCAGCGGCAGCCTATCTGGTGCGGCACAACAAGTTCCACTGGGTGTGCACGGTACCGGCGATTGTCATGACCACGATCGTCGTTGCCTTTATCGCCAATGCCAAGATCGGATTCGGATTGCCAATGGACACGGCCACGACCATCGGGATTGCCTTCACCCTGGTAGCCGCCGTGGTCTTCTTCCTGCGCATCCGTGCCAACAGGGAAGCGATTGCGGAAGAAGAGGCGCTGGTCAGCAAGCAAGCCTGATCGGCCTTCTATCGCAACGAAAAAGCCAGACAGCATGTCTGGCTTTTTCGCATCTGCAGAAAGGAACTCGCCGGCCCGCGGCTTAGCGGCGAGGCCGATATACCTCCCGCCCGGCATCCTTGATGTCACGTCGCAGTTGCTGCCTCTCTTCGGGAGACATGCGCTGCGCTCGCTGCGCATCGCGCCCTTCCTCACGCCGTAAGTACTGGCGGCCATCTTCGCTCTGCCGGCTTCCCTTCTGCCCTTGGAGACTCTCCTGGCGACCACCCTCCCGGAGCGATGGACCGGAATTCCACGGCCCCGCCTGCGCAACAGGCATCGCAAGAATGCCCACCAGCAAGATGCCGATTGCACTCGTCGTCCGCTTGATCAACCGCCGCACGGCCATCCTCCCCGCTCCATCAAGATCATTTCCATTGTGCCCGGACTCGAAAGATCATGAAACCTCCGCCGAACCGCAAACACACGATTGAAGTCTGATCCCGAGTTGTAACGCGGGTTTTGTCCGCATCCACAAATTTGTAAGCATTTGTATCAATCCGCCGTCAGACCTTGAACGAAAAATTCCGCAAGAGATTGAAGAAGGCGTTGGCCGCCGGAGAAAGCGTGCTCTTCTTGCGCCGACTCAGGACCACCTTCCGGGTCACTACCGGGCTGACAAGCGGAATCCGCCGGACTCCCTGGCGATCCCCCTCCTCGAGCGTCGAGGCCGGCAGAATCGCGCAACCGACTCCGGCGGCCACGAGGCTGATGGCCGTCGCGTGATGCTGCACCTCGTAGGCACCGTTGAGCCGGATGCCTTTCTTGGCCAGTTGGTAGTCCATGACCACGCGGGTCGCCATCATGTTGCTGACCACAATGAGATCGGCTTCGCTCATGTCGGACCAGGTCACCGAACGCCGGTTGCTGAATGGATGCGAATCGCGGCAAAAGAACATCAACCGGTCGTCGAAAAGGTGAATTTCGGCGAGTTCCGGATTGTGCTCACCCTGAATGCAAATCCCGAGTTCGGCAAAGTTGTTCAGGAGCGCGTTTCGGACCTCGTAGGACGTTCCGTCGAGCAGGCGGATGCGGTTTCCCGGGCAGATCTCCGCGTATTTGCTGATGAATTCGGGAAGGATATGCGCGGCCATCGTCGGGACGCACGCCAGCGTGAAGCTGCCATGAGAAAGCCTGGACATGTCCTTCAGCCCCTCGATGGATCGGGTCACCTCGCTGACGATGGCCCGGGCCTGCGGCAGAAAGTCCCGACCGACCGCGGTCAGTTCCACGTAGCGCGTGGTGCGGTCAAGGAGTTTGAGCCCCAGATATGACTCCAGCTTCTGGATTCGGCGCGTCAGTGCCGTCTGGGTCAGATGGAGGTGCTCCGCGGCCTTGCTGAACCCCCCTAGTTCGGCAATGACGACGAACGCCTGGATTCCGTCGAAATCGATCTTCATTGACCACCGCTCCTGTTGTTTTCAGACCCCGCAACTTGGTGACGAACAAGCCCTGCCAGCGAGTACGTAATATAGTCCCGATTCGCAATAATCAGAGAATTTATTGCATTTCTATCCAGAAAAGAAAACCCCTACCATGGCCTCAAGAAACGCGAATTCCGTCGGAATCCGCTTTCACCAGACAAGCCACAGCTTTCGGAGCAGACCATGTCGAAGGAGTTCATCAAGATTCCCGCCGTCTATATGCGGGGCGGCACAAGCAAGGGGGTTTACCTCATGGCCAAGGACTTGCCCGAGGATCCGGCGATCCGCGACAAAGTCATTCTTGACATGTACGGCAGCCCGGACATTCGCCAGATCAACGGCATGGGTGGCGCAGACCCATTGACCAGCAAAGTCGCATTGCTCGCGCCGTCGAGCCGCCCGGGAGTGGATATCGACTATACCTTCGGTTACGTGGGAATCAAGGAGGCAGTCGTCGATTATGATGGCAACTGCGGCAACATTTCTTCCGGCGTCGGCGTCTACGCTATCCGCCAGGGCCTCGTCAAAGCGGTGGAGCCAGTCACCAAGGTGGTGATCTTCAACACCAATACGAGCAAGATCATCGAGGCGATGATCCCGGTCAAGGACGGCGACGTCGTTTTCGACGGCGACTACGCCATCGCCGGAGTCCCCGGACACGGCGCCAAGATCGTGATGAATTTCCCGAATTCCGCCGGATCGAAGACCGGCCGGCTCCTGCCCACGGGCAACGTGCGGGACACGATGACTCTGAAGGACGGACGAGTTGTCCAGGTGAGCCTCGTCGACGCAGCCAACCCCTCGGTATTTGTAAAAGCCTCCGATATCGGCTTGACTGGGAAGGAGCTTCCGGCCGACTGCGACACCAACCCGGGGATACTTGAGATCATGGAAGAAATCCGCGTGCGCGCTGGCGTGATGATGGGCCTCGCGGCAACCGTCGAGCAGGTCGGCCCGGCCGTTCCCAAGGTCGCTTTCGTGGCGCCGGCCCAGAACTACCCGACCAGCGAGGGCAATGTCATCACCGCCGGCGAAGTGGACTTCGTTGCGCGCACCAAGGCCATGGCCGAAATGCACAAAACCTACGCGGTCACCGGCGGGATATGCATCGCCGCGGCGGCAATGATCGAAGGAACCGTGGTCAGCGAAGTCTGCTCGCCGCAGGCCAAGGGCAAGGGCGAAGTGCGTATCGGCCACCCGTCCGGAATACTGGAAGTATTCGTCGACGTCAAGAACACTGCCGAAACCGGATGGACGCTACTTCAGGCGGGCGTCTGCCGCACCGCACGGCCGATCATGGACGGCGAAGTCTACGTGTCACGCAAGGCATACCAGTAAGCGAATTTGGTCACGCAACAGAAGGAATTAACGTTTTTTTGTGAGGAGGAGCAAACAATGAAAGCACGAATCATCGCCGCGGCCATGGCCGCAACAATCCTGGCGACGTTGAGCGGCAGCGCGGCAGCGCAGAACTACCCGAAGCGCCCGGTCGAGATGGTCATCCCGTTCGGCGTAGGCGGAGCGAGTGACATCTTTGCCCGCCAGTATTCACAGATCGTAGAAAAATATCTCGGCAAACCTCTGGTCGCCGTCAACAAGGGCGGAGCCGGCACGATTGAAGGCTTGTTGCACGCCTTCGGCGCACCGGCCGACGGCTATACCGTTCTCGAAATCACCCCGTCGCTGCTGATCGTCGAAGCCCAGAACAAGAGTTCGGTCAAATTCCGCAAGGAATTCGAGCCGATCATGAAGGTGCAGTCCGACGTGGTGCTCTTCGGCGTATCCGCCAAGAGCAACTACAAGACGCTCGACGACGTGATCGCCTTCGCCAAGGCCAACCCCAAGAAGCTCAAGATCGGCGGCCTGTCGCCCGGCGGACTCGACGATTACATCGCCAACGGGTTTGCCCGGGCCGCGGGCATCCAGTGGACCTATGTTCCGTACAAATCCGGTTCCGAACTCAAGGCGGCCGTCCTCGGCGGCGAGTTGGACGTCTATCAGGACAAGCTGATCTCGTTCATGAGCCTGATGTCCGGCGGCGACGTACGGCCGGTGGTGGTACTCAACGACAAGCGCCTCGACGTCCCGGCACTGAAGGATGTGCCCAGTTCGGTCGAGAAGAAGATCAATTTCACGCAAGGCTCATGGCGCGGATTCGTCGTCAAGAAGGGAACGCCGGAACCGGTCAAGAAGATCCTCATCGAGGCATTCCAGAAAGCCTACGACGATCCGGCCTACAAGGAAATGGAAAAGAAGGAAATGACCAACCTCGTTCCCGGCTACATGAAGGCTGACGACTTCCGCAAGTCGTGGGATGCCGAGTTCGATGGCTACTACAAGGTCTTTTCGGAACTTGGACTGGTCAAACAGAAGTAGCGTCAGGATTCCGACAACTTAGAACGACACGGGGGCCCGGTTTCGCCCCCTCGGTCGTACCAATCTGACAGTTCAACAGGGGTCGTCATTTCATGGCAATTGAAATCGCATTCAACATACTCATCGGGCTGGGCGTCCTGTTCTATCTGGCGCAAGCGATACAACTCCCGGCAACGGATAATCCGGCGGACGTGCTCGGCGCCGGCGGCTTTCCGATCGTCATCGGCATCATCGCCCTGATCGGGCTGGCGATGATCACCATCCACACCATCAAGGAAAAGCGCAAGGTGGATATCCCGATGCTGAACCTGCGCTCCATCGACGGGCGCATGGTGTTCATCAACGTGCTGGTGCTTGCCGCCTACGTCGGTTTGCTCGACGTCGTCGGGTTCGTACTGGCCACCTTTGCCTATCTGGTAGCGGCGCCGCTTTCCATGGGCTATCGCAAGCCCGTGGTACTCGCCGTCTTTTCGAGTATCACCACCGCCGTCATGACGGTCGTGTTCGGGATCGTGTTCTATGTGCCCCTGCCGCGCGGCGTGGAGTTCTTCCGCGACTTGAGCTACCTGATCTACTGAGCGAAGGAAATCGGTAAATGGATATCATCATTCAATCACTGGCCGCCGTTTACAACCCGATGACCTTGCTGCTGGTCAGCATCGGGGTGCTTTTCGGCATGGTTTGCGGCGCACTCCCTGGCCTGAGCACGTCGATGGCCATCATTCTGCTTCTGCCTTTCACCTATTCGATGGATCCGGTCATGGCCATCGTCCTCATGGTGTCCTGCTATGTCGGTGGATCTTCGGGCGGCTCGATCTCGTCGATCCTGCTCAAGACGCCGGGCACCCCGGAGGCCGTGGCAACCACGTTCGACGGCTACCCGATGGCGCAAAAGGGCAAGGCCGGCGAGGCGCTGGGACTGGCGGTCACGTCTTCGTCTTTCGGCACCATCTTCTCAGCCATCGTCATGCTCGTGGCGTCCCCCATGCTGGCGCAGGCCGCGCTGTCCTTCCAGAGCGCGGAATACTTCGGCCTGGGCCTGATCGGTCTGAGCTGCATCACCAGCATCGGTGCCAAGAATCAGGTTAAGGCAGTCGTCTCCGTGATGATCGGCCTGATGGTTGGCACGATCGGAATCGACAGCATCAACGGCGTCGAGCGCTTTGCCTTCGAACAGCCGTCGCTGCTTAACGGCATCAACTACATTTCCGTCATGATCGGCGCGTTTGCGGTGGCGGAGGTCTACAAGAACATCGAGGAGTACCGTCACGTCGATACCTCGCTGCGCACCGAGCAGAAGGTCAAGATCAAGCTGCTGAAATTCTCCGAGATGGCCAAGATGTGGAGCAGCTTCATCCGCGGATCGGTCATCGGGACGATCATCGGCATCATCCCGGCCGCGGGCGGTTCGATTGCCAGCCTGATCGCCTACGGCTCGGAAGCCCAGGACGAAAACGCCAATCCAAAGTTCGGCGAAGGCAATCCGCGCGGCATCATCGCGCCGGAGTGTTCGCACAACGCGGCCGTCGGCGGCTCGATGGTCCCCACGCTGACGCTCGGCATCCCCGGCAGCCCGGTTGCCGCCGTCATCATGGCCGCTTTCCTGATCATCGGCATAACTCCCGGGCCGATGCTTCTCCGCGAGCAACCGATCATGCTCAACGCCATCTTCCTGGCCTTGATCACCGCCGCGCTGCTGCTGTTCGTGGGCGGACGATTCGTCACCAGCCAATTTGGACACATCCTGAAGCTGCCCTACCCGCTGCTTGGCTCGCTGATCGTCACGCTCGGCGTGGTCGGCGCCTACTCGCTCAAGAACAGCTTCTACGACGTGCTGATCATGTTCACCTTCGGCCTCGTGGGTTATTTCTTCGACAAGTTCAAATATTCCAACGCCGCGGTGATTCTTGGTCTGATCCTTGGCGAAATCATCGAGAACTCCCTGCGCAAGCAGATCATCATCGGCGACGGCAGCGGCATGGGCTTCTTCACCCGTCCCGTGTCGGTGCTGGTTCTTACGGTCGCCGCCCTGACGTTCCTGTGGCCGATGATGAGCAAGAAGTTGAAGAAAGGAAAGGCGTAATCCAATCCTTTCGCTCGGACGAAAGGAATCAAGGCACACAAGATTGCGATCCACCACCAGGCACATCACGCCGACAGCAGGGCCTTCCCTGACCACGCGCGGTGTCCTTGGTGGCTTTTTTTATTCTCTTCGTGAGGGCCATCCATGCGTTATTCCGCGTTTTTCACTATTCCCGTTATGTTGTTCGCCAGCCTGCCTCCTGGGGGCAATGCCCGAGCGGCGGACATTGTCGTCATGTCGTCCGGCGGCTTCTACTCCGCAATGGAGGAACTGGCCCCGGTCTTCGAGAAAACAAGCGGCCACAAGGTCATACTCATTTCCGGTTCTTCCATGGGTTCATCGCCGACCGCCATTCCGGCGCGAATACAGCGTGGTGAGGCGGCCGATCTGCTCATGATGGCCGGCACAGAGCTCGACAAGCTGATCGAGCAAAACCTAGCCGTCCCTGGCAGCCGGGTCGACCTCGTGCATTCCAAGATTGGCATGGTCGTCCGGGCCGGGCAGCCGAAGCCCGACATCAGCACCCGCGAGGCTTTTGAGAAAGCTCTGCTCGATGCCAAGTCCATCGGCTACTCGGCGAGCGCAAGCGGCGTGCATCTCTCGAAGGAGGTCTTTCCAAAGATTGGCGCCGACGGCCAGATCATGAGCAAGGCCAAGGAAATCGTGAAGGATCGTGTCGCCACCTGGGTGGCGCGCGGCGATCTGGAAATCGGCTTCCAGCAGGTCAGCGAATTGCTGCCGATTCCTGGCGTCGATTTCGTGGGCCCGATTCCGGTACCGTATCAGAAGGTGACGGTATTCTCGGTGGGCGTCGCGAAGGCATCGAAAGAACCCGCGGCAGCCCAACAACTGGTGGCGTTCCTGACCTCGCCGGAAGCCTACCCGATCATCCAGAAACAGGGGCTTGAGCCGGCGGCTCTTGCAGCCGGGACAAAATAAGTCCAGGATTCGCGCGACACGGCCTCCTGCCGTCTTGAGCACAGCGTGGTCGGCATGGTCGGAGACGTTAAAATTACGACTTTGACCAAGCTGCCAACGCAATTCGAACTTCCGTTTTTTCTGGGCTTATGACAACTCGCAACTCGCCTCAAGCCGCGGCAAACACGGGCCAAAGCAAGCCTGCAGCAACGCCATTCGAGGTTCAGAGCGCACGCCCTCTTCCCCCGGAAGCGGTGCGTTGCGTCGAGACCGGGCGCGAAACAGTGCGAGGAATTCTGGATCGCACGGATCATCGGCTCATGGTCGTGGTCGGCCCATGTACGATCCATGATCCGGTCGCAGGACTGGAGTACGCACAGCGCCTTAAGATTCTGGCAGATGAGGTCAGTTCAACGCTCTTCCTGGTCATGCGCGTCTTTCTTGAAAAGTCCCTTACGACCACCGGCTGGAAGGGCTACATCAACGACCCCGATCTGAATGAGTCGTTTGATATCACCAAAGGACTGAAGAAGGCACGGACCTTTCTTCGTGACGTCAATAAGCTTGGGCTGCCCATGGCCACCGAAGCCGTCAGCCCCCTGTTGCAGCAATACTACGGCGACTTGATCACTTGGACGATTTTCGGCGTCCATTCAATCGAATCTCAGGTTCACCGCGAGATCGCCTCTGGCCTTCCAACGCCGGTGGCATTCAAGAACGGAATCGACGGAAAACTGGATAGCGCGATCAACGCCATTCGGGCAACGAGGCAGGGACACCGGTTCGTCACCATCGACAATCACGGTCACCCCTGCGTAGTTCATACTCAGGGCAACCACTATGGCCATCTGGTCCTGCGCGGGGGAAAAGGGAGTCCGAATTATGACCCGGTCAACGTCCGGAATGCCGAGCAGGCCCTGCGTGCAGCCGGTTTGCCAGAAAACATCGTGGTCGATTGTTCCCATGCCAACAGCTACGGCCGGCCCGAGTTACAGGAGGCCGTTCTCGCCAACGTCACCAATCAAATTCAGAAAGGCAATCGCTCCCTGGTCGGCGTCATGCTTGAATCGAACCTGCTCGCAGGTAAACAGCAGATTCCCTCCAATCGACGGCAATTGACGTACGGGTGTTCGATTACCGATCCCTGTATCGACTGGAAGACCACCGAGACGGTCATTCGCGAAGCCGCGCAGTCGCTGCGTACCGTTCTCAAGAGCCGACGGAACAGCGCTCTGCCCCAGCGACTTCCCCCGACTTAACGATCGCGCCGGTCCTCACTGCCCCGCCAGCTCGACCACAGCCTGCGATGGCTGCGTACTCTCCCGCTCTGCGGGCACATCATCGTCAGAAGGAATATCGCCGCTGGCCAGCAGGCAGCCAAACGCGATGCCGAGCATGTCGGCCACGCCGCCGATGGTGAGATTCAGGCGCTTGTACTGATGGTTCAGTTCTTCCAGGAAGGGAATGAACTCGCCTCCTTCGGCGAGGATCCGCTCCAGCAAGCGGCCATCCTGCCGCACGCGCTCCAGCCCCTGCCGACCGGCGCGATGCAGCGTGGTCGTATCATCGACCGTCTGCATCAGGCGAGCCATCATCGCGAACGATGCCGTCGTGATGCAACCACGCAGTCTCAGTGATCGCCGGAAGGCAGGCAGTGCCTCCTCGAACAGCGAGGGATAACCATCAATTGCCTCACGGACGATTCCACCGGTGTTGAAATTCTTCCTGGCCTTTTCGCCATTGGTGTTCTTCTTCCCGGATGTCATGAAAAACGCTTCCGAAATCGAGGACAGCGATTTCCGGACCGAGATTTCATCCGAAGCTCCCGCGTGGCGGTGGGCAATCAGCAGCATGCCGCTCAGGAAGATGTAACCCTTGTGAGTATTCGTACCGAGTTCGTCGTAAAGCCGCTGTTCCGCCTTGATCGCCAAGGCTTTCTGGTGAGGGAACGGTTCGTCCGACTTCAGGGACGCGACTATTTCCTCGAGGTATTCGGCGACGATACCGATGGATTGTTCCATGACCGGAACGGACAGATCGGGATGCGACCCATTGTCCATCAGGTCGACCAGGCCGGGTTTCGGCGTCAGGTAGAGTTCCATGCTGGCGCCCCGGGCCAGGGCGAGAGCCAGATTCTCAAGTTCGGAATGGCGCGAGGAGTTCATGGACCTTGCAGAGTGTTTCTTCAAACGAATGGCGCTTGGATCGGATGCAATCGACCGCCCGCTGATCGCAGACGAGACAGGAGCGGCTTTCGTGGCCGAGGCACCCGCGATCGATCTGCGTTCCGTCGATCGCGTAGACATCCAGGTCGATCAGCCTGGACGAAGGGTGTTCGGCCTCGAGCTGAATGCAGGCTTCCTTGACCGCGATGGGTTCCGCATTAATCCCGAGGATAGCGTAAGGCCCCAGCAGATCGCTGGTTTCACATTCGATGGCCGGATTCGCGAAATGGGCCGGAAGCTGATCCAGCATCCAGAAAAAAAGCGCCTCCGCTCCGGGAGGCGTCTTTTCCGGCCCCGGAATGTTCAGCGACAGGAACAGCGTCGCCGGATGCCCGCTGCTCAGAGCCTGAGCTAGGGCATCCTGGCGGCTGTCCCGCGCCTCCAGGTAATTACGGCTTGACCTGGCGGATGACGTCAATGATGGAGCCGTCACGGTACTCGATCAGGGCAACGACCTTGTCCTCGAACTCGATGGGCTTAGGCACGCCGGTAACCGCCTGGATCTCGTCGCGCAGTTGCCGGATATCCTTGACCGGCGCGCCACGCTTGATGAGTTCCGCCTTGAGGTCGGGCAGGTTGTCGTTCACCGCGATGCCGCGCTCGGTAACGATCACGCCCACGGTCTCGCCCGGAGTGGAGATCGTGGTCACCTCGTCGCGCACCATCGGCAGACGGCCACGGATCGACGGGCAAACGACGATCGACACCTTGGCGCCGGCCGCCGCATCGCAGTGGCCGCCCGTGTTGTGCAGCAGGTAGCCCATCGACTCGGTGTTGACGTTGACGTTGAAATTGACGTCGGTTTCGGTTGCGCTGAGGATGACGCAGTCGAGGCGATTGACCGTCGCACCGCAGTTGAACGGGTTGGCGTACGTGCCGGCGGTGATCTCGACGTGCTTCTGGTTGCGGCCGATCGACTGCACCGCCTTGAGGTCGAAACATTGCACGTCGAACAGCGCCTCGAACAGCCCTTCTTCGAGCATGTCGACAAAGTAGCCGGTGATCCCGCCCAGGCCAAAGCTGCCCTTGACCTTGTCGCGGCGCATCATGTTGCGCACGTGCTCGGCCACGGCCAGCGAAATGCCGCCGGTGCCGGTCTGGAACGAGAAGCCGTCCTTGACGTAGCCGGTAGCCTCGATGACCATCGCCGCGTACTTGGCGATCTGCAGGCCGATCGGGTCGGTAGTGATCTTGGTCGTCGAGGAGACGATTTTCTTCGGATCGCCGAGGCGCGGCACCTGGCAGACGAAATCGACCACCGACTGGGGAATACCGACCGGAACAGCCGGGAACGGCACCAGATTGTCGGTCACCGCCACGACCTTGTGGGCGTGCTGTGCGTCGACAAGGGCATATCCCAGGCTGCCGCAGGCGGACGGGCCATAGAAGCCGTTGAAGTTGCCGTATTCGTCGCAGTAAGGCGCGGCAAGGAAGGCAACGTCGACCGGCACTTCGCCGGTGATCAGCGAACGCGCACGGCCACCGTGCGAACGCACGATGATCGGGCAATCCAGTTCCCCCTTCGACACCTGTTCGGCGATCAGACCGTTAACGCCGCACTCGAAGCCGGTAATTGTTCCCTTGCGGATGTAGGGAATCAATTCAGCGTGCACGATGTGCACCGAACTGGAGGCAATCTTGATGTCGCGGATTCCCAGCGCATCGATTTCCTTGACCAGCTCGTTGAGCAGGTAATCACCGTTGCGCAGGCTGTGGTGCGTCGAGATGGTCATGCCATCCTTCAGGCCCGAGGCGATAATCGCATCGCGCAACCCGCCGACGAGTTTGCTGCCGTTGTGGGTGATGCGCCGGATGGCGCGCGTCGAGCGCTCGGCATGCGGCTGCAGCGACCACGGGTCGCTGTAGGGAATCAGCTTCTTGCCGGCGAATGTTTCCGGGATCAGCCGGCCTACACTATTCCGTACCATTGATATCCTCCTCGTTGATGACAACGTCCACCATGCCATGGGCACGCGCGGTGTTCAGGACGCGGGCAGCACGCACCACGACCGGCCGGTCGATCATCTTGCCCTTCAGGGAGATGACGCCGGTACCCATTTCACGGGCGCGTTTGATGGCCTCGATCACCTCAAGTGCGTAGTCGACTTCTTCCTGCTTCGGCGCAAACACGTCATGAATGATGTCGATCTGGCGCGGGTTGATCATGCACTTGCCGGTAAAGCCAAGCTTCTTGATCAGTTCGGTTTCCTTGCGCAGCGACTCCATGTCATTCACGTCGGCAAAAATCGAGTCAATCGCCTGGATGCCGGCGGCCTTGGCCCCCCACAGCACGTTCATGCGGGCATTGAACAGTTCTTCACCCGTCTTGGTGCGATTGATTTCCATCGTTGCGGTGTAGTCTTCCGCACCGAACGCCAAGCCGATCAGGCGGGTCGACGCTTTGGCGGTCTTCGGCGCATTGAGCACGCCTTCCGCCGTTTCGATCGACGGCAGAATCTTGAAGAACCCGACTTGCAGCCCGAGTTCTTCTTCGTACTCGGTAAGCATGGTATCGAGGTGTTCGACGATCTCCGGACTGTCTGCCTTTGGCAGACGGATGCCGTCCGGGATAGCCGGAAGCACGGTCTTCAGATCATCCAGAGCCCACTTGGTATCGAGCCCGTTGATGCGGACGAGGATCTCCTTGTTGCGGTTCTTGTAGTTGTCGAGGAAGCGGCGCACCAGAATGCGGGCGGCATCCTTCTCCGCGAGCGGAACCGCATCTTCCAGGTCGATCTGGACCGCATCGCACTGGAAAAGCGGAATGTTCTGCAGCATCGACGGCATGTTGCCCGGAACGTAAAGCAGCGACCGGCGCAATTTGTAATCGGCCATGGTTATTCCTCCGCGAAGTAGATGGTGGATGTCCCGCCGGACTTGGACTTGTGACGCTCTATTCCCTCGAGAATCACCTCGACCAACACGATTTCGCAGGTGGCGAACACTTCTGCATCGTCCAGTTGACCGCCTACGACATCCCCGGACGCCTTGCCGGCCATGATATGCAAATGGCAATCAGGTTGCCCATCGGTTCCCGGCACGATATTTCCGGTCAGGCCGAGCAATTCCAGCGGCCCCTCCAGCTCGTGCGGCGTCAGACGCGCGGGTGTGATTGGCAGCTTGGCCCCGCTCTTGATGCCGTTGATGCGCACATTGCGGATGGATCCGATAGCCGACAGGATCACGGCCGACTTGATTTTCTCCTGCACCACCAGGCTCTTGATGTTCTGCATCAGGGTCTGCCCCGGCAGGATCTTCAGGAAGAAACGGCGACCCTGCGAGTACTCCTTGTACCAGTAAGTCTTGTCCATCACACCCCTCCTGCCCGTTGCAGCGCCGCTTCGAGACGTGCCTCGATGGCGTAATCCAGCGCGCCACGATCGCTGATGCTGATCTTTCCGGAACTCACGCCGTGCTTGGAAAGCGTTGCCTCCAGCCTGGCGCGGATCAGGTGCTCGAACTGCTTCTTGACCGTTGATTCGATCTCAATGCTCAGTCCGTCGGCGGGTTCCACGGTGACCATCAGGTCACTGGACTGCATTGTTCCCGCCTGTCCTTTCTTCAGTATTTGCATAGTTCACACTCCAAGATTCTTGAATTCGTGGTTCATCGGTTCGTTGCGTCGAGAACCGATGAACCTGCCCGCAACATCACACTGACTGGCCCAACGATCAATCAGAGGGAATCAATGATGGCGTTCAAGGTGGCACTCGGACGCATGGCTTTGGAGGCCTTGTCAAAGTCCGGGAGGTAGTAGCCGCCGATATCCATCGGCTTGCCCTGCGCTCCGATCAACTCTTCGTTGATCTTTGCCTCGTTGTCCTGCATGGCCTTGGCCACCTTGGCAAAACGGGCTTGCAGTTCGGCATCCTTGGTCTGCGCCGCCAGCGCCTCGGCCCAATACAGGGCAAGGTAGAAGTGGCTGCCACGGTTGTCGATCTCGCCCACCTTGCGCGCCGGCGACTTGTTGTTGTCGAGGAACTTGGCGATAGCAACGTCCAGCGCGTCAGCCAGCACTTGCGCCTTCGGGTTCTTGAAATTGACCGCCAGGTGTTCCAGCGAAGCGCCGAGTGCCGAGAATTCGCCGAGCGAATCCCAGCGCAGGTAGCCTTCCTTGACGAACTGCTGCACGTGCTTCGGTGCCGAGCCGCCCGCACCGGTTTCAAACAGGCCGCCGCCAGCGAGCAGCGGAACGATCGACAGCATCTTGGCGCTGGTGCCGAGTTCGATGATCGGGAACAGGTCGGTCAGATAGTCGCGCAGCACGTTGCCTGTCACCGAGATGGTGTCCTTGCCCTGACGGATACGCTCGACCGAATACTTGATGGCATCAACTGGAGCCAGGATCTTGATCTCCAGACCGGCGGTATCGTGGTTCTTAAGGTACTTCTCGACCTTGGCAATCACGTTGGCATCATGCGCACGCTTCGTATCCAGCCAGAATACGGCCGGAGCACCGGTCGCCCGGGCGCGGTTGACCGCCAGCTTCACCCAGTCCTGGATCGGGATGTCCTTGACGCGGGACATGCGCCAGATATCGCCCGCTTCGACCTGATGCTCGATCAGCGTCTTGCCGGCAGCGTCCACGACACGCACGGTGCCATCGGCAGGAATGACGAAGGTGGTCGGATGCGAGCCGTATTCTTCCGCCTTCTGCGCCATCAGGCCGACGTTGGGCACGGACCCCATGGTCGCGGGATCGTAGGCGCCGTTCTTCTTGCAGTCCTCGATCATGGCCTGGTACATCTGCGAGTAACAGCGGTCCGGCACCATGGCCAGGGTTTCCTGCAGCTTGCCTTCCTTGTTCCACATCTTGCCGGAATCACGGACAACCACGGGCATCGAAGCGTCGACAATGATGTCGCTCGGCACGTGCAGGTTGGTGATACCTTTTTCCGAGTCGACCATGGCCAGCGCCGGACGCTTGGCGTATTCGGCCTGAATATCGGCTTCGATCTCCGCCTGTTTGGCATCCGGCAGGCTCTTGATCTTGGCGTAAAGGTCGCCGAGGCCCATGTTCGGATTGACGCCGAGCTGCTTGAAGGTTTCCGCATGCTTGGCGAAAACATCTTCGAAGAACACCGATACGGCATGCCCGAAGAGGACGGGGTCAGAGACCTTCATCATCGTCGCCTTCAGGTGCAGCGACAGCAGCAGTCCTTCTTTCTTGGCCTTTTCGATCTGTTCGGCGTAGAAGGCACGCAGCGCCTTCTTGCTCATGAATGTGCCATCGACGATCTCGCCGGCGGACACCTTCAGCTTGTCCTTGAGCACCTTGACCGTGCCATCCTTGGCAACCAGTTCGATCTTGAGCTCACCGGCAGCATCCATGACAACCGATTTTTCGTTGCCATAAAAATCACCGCCCGACATGAACGCCACCTCGGCCTTCGAGTCGGCAGTCCAGGCACCCAGTTTATGCGGGTTCTTGCGGGTGAAATTCTTCACGGAGAGGGGAGCGCGGCGGTCCGAGTTGCCTTCGCGCAGTACCGGGTTGACCGCGGAGCCGAGAACCTTTGAATAACGCGCCTGGATTTCCTTCTCTTCTTCCGTCTGCGGATTTTCCGGGTAGTCCGGCACGTTGTAGCCCTTGCCTTGCAGCTCCTTGATGGCGGCGTTCAGCTGCGGCACCGAGGCGCTGACGTTCGGCAGCTTGATGATGTTTGCCTCCGGCTTGAGCGTCAGTTCGCCGAGTTGGGTCAGGTTGTCCGGGATGCGCTGCGCTTCGGTCAGCCGTTCCGGGAAACTGGCAATGATGCGGCCGGCCAGGGAGATATCGCTCGTCTCAACCTCGACCCCCGAGCCCTTGGTAAAGGCCTGAACGATCGGCAGGAACGAATAGGTTGCCAGCGCCGGCGCTTCGTCAATCTTGGTCCAGATGATCTTGGATGATTGTGTAGTCATGTTCTCATTTCTCCTTGGTTCGAAAATGTTGGAAGAACAAATTGCGGGATAAGACAGCAGGTTGGAAATACAGACAATTCGTCACTCAAGCTAACGGCGTACCCAACTATACCCGGCCAATCCTTTCGCTTTGCCTACGAGATCCGGGCGCTGGAGACAAGCGCTTGCCAACGGCACACATGCCTATGGACTGACATCCGGTTCTACAGAACAAAATGAAACTTGATGCCGATTGATCAACAACGCCGGAACATACTCGCTTCACGATATGATCGATTCCTATTTTCACAGGGTTTTCGCCTGGTCACAAACAATGATTCATCACATGTTTTTGCGTTTTTGGAATCAACTGGACCCCACGCGCCCGCAGGCCCGGCCGCTATCGGCCATGTCGAACGACGACAATGGAGCGCATGCTCAATCACCGATTTCATCATCCCTTTCGGCCACGAAAAACGGCCGATAAACACTCTCTCGTGACTCACCTTGCTCGCGGTTCGCTCATTTTTTTTCTTCTGCCCGGATCGGGCGACCGATTATTAAAATCACCGGTACATACTAGGCTCAAGCGACGGCAACGTCGATTGACTGCGCCACGCTTCCGCGCGACAATCGCGCAATGACGTTTGACAATCGCGCGGAACAGGAGCGGCCATGAGCACCGACAAACCTCCGATCAACAAGAAGGACTGGATCGCCGGGCTGGAGAAAGGGTTGCAGATCATCGAGGCGTTCAACGACACGCATCCGCGACTCACCGCCTCGACGGCAGCGCGACGCACCGGCATCACGCGCACGGCGACACGGCGCTATCTGCGCACCCTGGAACACCTTGGTTATGTCGAGAGCGACGGCCACCTGTTCTGGCTGACGCCCCGCGTGCTTCGATTGGGCTGGTCGTATTTCGACTCAGCGAAATTGCCGCGAGCCGTGCAACCCTACCTGCAGCGGCTCAGTCTGGCGCTCGGAGGCGCGGCCTATTTCGCCGTCATGGACGAGAACGACATCGTGTTCGTGGCACGCGACGGCTCCAATCTGGTGCAGAACGTCGGTTACGTACTCGGCGCGAGAATTCCCGCCAACCTTTCATCGGCGGGCATTGCCATCCTGTCCACCTATACGCCGGAAGAGGTCGACAAATGGCTCACCGGGCGCAAGTTCATCCCTTATTCGCCGTTCACCGCCACTACCGAGGAAGCTGTCCGGCAACTGATCAACAATGCCCGCACCAATGGTTACGCGCTGCTGGAGCAGCAGATCGCCCAACGGGTCCGGGGCATCGCCGTTCCCATTCGCTCCCACGAAGGCGTGGTTTTCGGATCGATCAGCGTCAGCCTGCCGATGGGCAACGAGACCACGGAAAGCGCCGTGGCCCGCACCCTGCCGATGCTCCGCGAGGCCGAATACGCGCTGCTCGTGGCTTTCTGACGGGAAAGCCCCAAACGAGCCTACTTGCGCACCTTCTCGAATTCCCCGAAGACAAAATTCGCAAACTCCTGGCCGATGCTGGCGCTGTATTTCTCCGTCATCGGCTTGAGCTTCTCCCGGATCCGCCTGATTTCCTCAGGAGGCAGTTCATGCACCTCCATCGACGACCGGATGGCGGCCAGGGAGCGTTCCTGGGCATCGCGTGAAACCTTGCGCTGGTAAACGGCCGATTCCCGCGCCGCGGCCACAATGATTTCCTGTTCTTCCTTGTTGAGCCTGTCCCAGACCTTGCGGCTCATCAGGAAGGACTGCGGATTGTAGATATGGCGCGTCACCGTCAGATACTTCTGCACGCTGTCCAATTTGTTTGCTGCGATTACCGAGAAAGGATTCTCCTGCCCATCGATCTTCTTCTGTTCCAGCGCAAAATAGACCTCGGAAAACGCCATGGGCACTGCCTTCGCGTCCAGCGCGTTGAACGTGTCGATATAGATCGGCGATTGGATCACACGAATGCTCAGCCCCTGCAGATCCTCCAGTTTCTTTATCGGCCGCTTGCTGTTGGTCAGGTTGCGAAAACCGAGATCGTAATAGGCCAGGCTGATAAGCCCCTTTTCCGGCAGCTTGTCGGCAAGCTGCTTGCCCACCGGGCCATCCATGATTGCGTCCACTTCCTTGGCATCATTGAAAAGAAAGGGGAAATCCACCACCGCGAACTCCTTGGCGAGAGTCTGCAGAATGCCGGTGTTCATCGTGGTGAAATCGATGGATCCCGACTGCAAGGATGTCAGCACCTGAGCGTCACTTCCGAACACACCGCCGGGATAGAGCCTGACGATCATCTTGCCGCCGCTCTTCTGTTCGACAAGTTCGGAGAATTTCACGCCCCCCTTGACGATGGGGTGCCCGGAAGGATTCGCCGTCGTCCAGCGAAACGCCAGATCCCGGACCTCCGCAACAGCGCTCCCTGCTGCCATGAGGCAAACGAGGGCCAGAATTGAAGCCTGCTTGAATCGTTCGAGTTTCACTTTCGTATCCTTAGCAACAGAGCCAGAAATTCCTGGAACGGCAGTCAAAAAAAGCGCCGGCACGGCACCGGGAATCCCCTTGCCAGTGCCGGCGCCCGTCCGGTTTACATCTTGCTACCCGATCAGTATTGCGAGTACTGGATCTTCTCGAGTTCCGGATCGTAGAACTCGCCGAACAACTCGGCATCGCTCGGCGAATCGGGCTTGTCGTACTCCTTGGACACCCACGTGAGATTCATGTAGTGATGCAGGTGGATGTTCTCGCAGGTGGCGTTGCCGGCCCAGGTGCCGCAACCGATCGACGAAGTCATCGGCATGCCGTTGTTCATGCTGCCGGAGTTGGCCTTCGACTGCGGCTGACGCACCATGATCCGGCCGACGCGAGCCACCAGGGCCAGACGGTGGATATGGTCTTCGTCGAACGAGAAGATACCGACCGAGTGACCGATGCCGCCGACCTGATGGATGGCCTGAACAGCGTCGATGGCGTTCTGGAATTCGCCGCAGTATTTATGCACCGCCAACAGCGTGGTCAGCTTTTCGACGCACCAGATGCCTTCCGGCTTGCTGTTGTAGATGCCAGTACCATGCGAGGCGATCAGGAACTTGCGGTCGGCCGGGATTTCGAAGCCGGCGGCCTTGGCCATGTCTTGCGGCGACAGAGCGACGGTATCGGGCAGACGGTGACCTTCGTCGTCCCACATGACCTTGCGCATGGCTTCCTGTTCGGTCGGCGACAGCATGTAGCCACCAACAGCCACGAGTTCCTTCAGCGAGGCGTCCCAGATGCTTTCGTGGATGACGATGTTGCCGTCGGCCGAGCAGCCCGAACCGAAATCCGAGGTCTTGGAACGCATGGTGTTGTATGCGGCTTTGTTCAGTTCCTTGGCAGCGGTTTCGTCCCACACCATGGTGGCATTGCCGGCGCCGACCGCGTAGGCCGGGGTTCCGGACATGTAGGCGCGACGCACCACGCCCTGACCGCCGGTAGCGATGATCAGGTCGACCTTGGTCATCAGGGCTTCAGAGATGCCCTTGTTGATCTTGGCCTTGTAGCCGAGGATCTGGACGAGATCTTCCGGGGCCCCGACGCGACGCAGACCCTCACGCATCAACTCGATGGTCTTGCGGCTGGTCTTCAGGGTGCGCGGATGCGGCGAGAAGATGATGGCGTTGCGCGCCTTGATGGCGTAGATCGCGTTGCCGGCCGGAGTCAGATCGGGGTTGGTCGCGGGAATGACGCAGCCGATGACGCCGACGGGCTTGGCATACTTGACGATGCGCTTCTCCGGAATCTCTTCGACGATGCCGACGGACTTCTCGCGCAGGCAGTCACGCAGGATGCCGCGGATCTTGAAACGCTTGGCTTCACGGCTGATCGGATCGCCGAAGGCGCTTTCCTGAATGCCCAGTTCGACCAGTTCATGGAAAGTCTTGGAGTTGGCAACGATCTGGGCAACGGACTGGATGGTCCGGTCGATCGCTTCCTGGCTCCAGGTTTCGAACTCCTTCTGCGCCTTGTCGGCACGTTCGAACGCCTGTTCGACTTCGTCGATCTGGTCCTGGTTGAGTTTCAGCTCTTCGTAGCGAGCCTTCATGTCATTTTGTCTGCTCATTGCATTGCCTCCTAAAATTGACTAAAGAAAAAACCGATTCGATTCTCAGCCCGGCAAAAGCCGGACTATGGGTGGTCGAATTCGCTAAACACATCCCATGCCACGGGAACCACCAACGGCAGCTCTCCCGGCAATTGCCTCTTGTTATTTGTTGTTCTGACCCTGAGCCTTTTCCTTCACCAGATCGATGCAGCGTCCGGCCTTGAGCACCGTGCTCGCGGCCGGGTGACCGACGAACTCGGCCGCCAGACGCGCGGTATCCATGGCCTTCAGCAAATCGATGCCGGTATCGATGCCCATTTCGTGCAACATGTGGATGACATCTTCCGACGCCACGTTGCCGGAAGCTCCCGGTGCGAACGGACAGCCGCCCAGACCGGCGAAAGCACCGTCGAACATGCGAACACCCGCCTGGATGGCGGTAACGATGTTAGCCAGCGCCATGTCGCGCGTATTGTGGAAGTGCATGACCCACTGCACTTGCGGGAACAACTGGATCATGTGGGTGCCGAGTTCATGGACCTGGCGCGGATTGGCCATGCCGGTGGTATCCGACAGCGACAGCTCGGTGATCCCCAGTTTGACGAAACTGCGCACGACGTTCTCCACCTGTTCGACCGGCACGCGCCCCTGGAACGGGCAGCCGAACGAGGTCGAAATGGCGCCGGAAAGAGTCATCTTGTTCTGGGCGGCAAATTCGACGCAATCGGCGAAACCCTCGACCATCTTGACCGGTGTGCTGTTGAAGTTGGCCAGGCAGTGCGCTTCGCTGGCCGAGACGGTCAGCTTGGCCTTGGTCAAACCCGCGTCGAAGGCGCGCTGCACACCCTTGATGTTCGGCACCAGCGCCCGATACTCGACGCCCTCGACCTTCTTCATGGCGCGGCACAGCGCGTCGGTATCGGCCATCTGCGGCACAGCCTTGGGGTGCACGAAGGCGCCGACTTCGATGATCTTTACGCCGGAGGCGACCACCGCATCGAGAAGCTGCAGCTTCTGTTCTATCGAGGGGATCGTCTTTTCGTTCTGCAGTCCGTCGCGCAATCCGACTTCGCAGAGG
>JARKPC010000237.1 GCA_029975435.1 Propionivibrio sp.
GGCGATGTACAAGCCGGCCGTCGGGGCGTCGCAGATCGAGCCCACGCCCATGATCACGCTCGGATCCGCCTTGGCAAAGTGCCGCGTGACGTTCAGGAACACGCTCGCCGCAAAATCACCCCGATTGGTGAATTCCACACAATTCGCGCCACCATTGGCGCACGCCTGGATCACTTTGATACACACCTCTTCGTCCGGGTGGTAAAACACCGCGATGATCGATAGATCCATCATCGCCCTCAATACCGACATCCGATCCTTGCTTGCCATCTCTAACTCCTATACGAAAAAACACAGCACAAAAATCAAAAGCTTCCGAACAAAACATTCGGCGCATACCAACGGCATCGCGGCATGCCACTGCCTTGCCAACGCATCAACCTCTGCTTCTCATGGCCTTGACATAGCCGAGACGCCTCGAAATCATTCCGCCGATGGACTTCAATTCCTCGACGATCTTCTGCCGATTCTCCATCACTCGCTTGACGGGGCCGGAAACGCTGATCGCGGCAACGACCCCGCCGGTATAGTTGTAGATGGGAACGGCCAGGCAGTACAGCCCGTGCTCAATGCCTTCGTCATCAACGGAGTACCCGTCAAGGCGAACATCGGCAAACTCTTCGAGAAGACGAAGGCGATCCACGACCGTTTTCTCGGTCAATTTTTCGAGCGGCTTCTCGAAAATCCTGTCCGACTCTTCAATCGGCAGATTGGCCAGGATCGCTTTCCCCAGCGCTGTGCAATAGGCCGGCCGGCGGGTGCCGAGAGTGGCCGTGGTCACGATCGACTGGTTTCCCTCGGACTTGTACAGATAGACCACGTCGCCGTTGTTATAGACCGCCAGGAAGGAAGTCTCCCCCACCATCGCCGACAACTCCTGCAGGTAAGGGATGGAGATTTCGACGATGTCCTGGCCGATCAATCCGCTCAACCCGATTTCCAGCGTCTTGAGTCCGATCGAGTACTTTTCGCTCTCCTGGTTCCAGGTAACGTATTCCCGGGAAAGGAGGATCTCCAGGATCCTGAACGCTGTCGTTTTCGGGATTCCCACCGACTTGACGATATCCGCCAGCGATACGCCGCGCGCATTCCGGGAAATGAACTCAAGAATGCTCAGTGTCTTATCAATACCGGAATTCAGTTTTTCGCTCATATCACCGGGTCACGCCTATCGACGAACATCGAGACAATCGTGCAATTTAGTCTTTTTGAAACATTGTTCCATTTTAAACCAAAATGCGCAGCAAGTTAAAGAGACGCAGCACTTTTCTCAACAAATTCACCACGTTCCGCGCGACCGCATGATGAGCGCGTTCTGATTGTTCTATCGCTGCGTCAGCATTCCCCGCGGCAATGACATGCAGATGGACCGGCGCCACGCCGGCTATTGAGCCGGAGTGGCGCGGATGATGCAGAAACCAGCCGTTTCCGGCTTCCGTCTTACTTGGCGTCGCGAGCGGCGTCGATAGCCTTGATGATGTCGGCGCCGCCGAACTTGGCAACGAACGTTTCACGACCCGGCTTGGTCACTTCGAGGAACGGCGCGCCGTCAACTTTTTCCACGACCTGCATGCCGGCCTTCTTCACGTCGGCAACGATCTTGGCCATGTTGTCGTTGTTCAGCTGGCGTTGATACTGGCCGGCCTCACGGGCGGCTTCGACCAGGGCTTTCTGGTGTGCAGGCGGCAGAGCGTCGAACTTGGCCTTGTTCATGACCACGATCAGCGCGCTATACGCGTGGTTGGTCAGACTCAGGTACTTCTGCACTTCATAGAGCTTGGCCGACCACAGCACGCCGAGCGGGTGCTCCTGCGCATCCACGGTCTTCATTTCCAGCGCGGTATACAGCTCGGCCAGAGGCATCGGAACCGGATTCGCGCCAAGCAGCTTGAAGGCTTCGATGTGCGCAGGACTGCCGGTAGTGCGAATTTTCATGCCCTTGACATCTTCCGGCTTATGCACGGGATTCCGGTTGTTCGTCAACTCGCGCCAACCGTTATCCCAGTAGGCCAGGCCCTTCATGCCGAATTCGCCGAGCTTGTCGAGCACGTCCTGGCCGATCTTGCCATCCAGCACGCGGTAGGCGTGGGCGGTGTCCTTGAACATGAACGGGATATCGAAGATTCCGAGAAGCGGCACCATGCCGCTGAAATTTCCCGACCCGGAAACGGCCATATCGATGGTCCCGCCGCGGACACCAGCGATCGCCGCCTGGAAGGCGCCGAGCGAACTGTCGGCAAAGACCTTGATGTCCAGCGCGCCGTTGGTTTTCGCCTTGAGCAATTCGTTGAAGCGCTGCCCGGCAATGGATTGGGTGTCGGTACGCGGCGATTCCGATGCGAAGCGCAGGGTTTCGGCACTGGCAGTTCCGATGACGCCAGCCGCCAGACCGACCGCCAACAACGATGTTAACAGACCTTTTTTCAGTTTCATTTGACTTCTCCTCGGTGAAAAAAACAACGACGTGAAACCCCATCCATCCCGGCCACCCAGGGCTGTCGACCCGTGAGGCCGGGAAAGATTCGTAAAACCCGCATTAGCTGATCCATTTGAGCGGAACCAGAATCAGCGACGGGAATAGCGTAAACAGCAACAGCAACCCGAGCATCGCCGCCAGGTACGGCAAGACGCCCCGCACACAGGTCTCGAAGGGCAGCCGCGAAACGCCGGTAATCACGTTCAGCACATTGCCCACCGGCGGCGTGATCAGGCCGATCGAGCAGTTCAGGATGAACAGAACGCCGAAGTACACCGGGTTGATTCCGGCATCCTTGATCAGAGGCATCAGGACGGGAACGAGGATCAACACGGTGGGCGTCAGGTCCATCACCATGCCGACTACCATGATGAAGAGCATGATGCACAGCATCAGCAGAGTGGGCGAATCAACCAACGGCTGCATGAGTTCCACGACCATCAGCGGCAGTTCGGCGATGGTGATCAGGAAGGCCGAGACCGCCGACGCCGCGACGAGCAGCATGACGATGGCTGTCGTTTCGGCGGCAGCAAACAGCACCTCAAACAGGTCCTTGACCTTCATTTCCCGATAGACGAACAGCGCCACGACCAGGGCGTACATGGCGGCCACCGCGCCGGCCTCGGTCGGCGTGAAGATTCCGCTGCGGAAACCGCCGACGATGATAACGGGCAACAGCAAGGCCCACGCGCCTTCCCGCACCGAGTGCCAGATTTCATGCCGCGTCGCCTTTTCGGTCATCGCCAGCTGCACATTCTGCGATTTCCACCACCAGACGAATCCTAGGGCAAGACCCATCATGATGCCCGGCGCGATGCCGGCGAGGAACAGTTTGGAGATCGACACGCCGCTGGCCACGCCGAAGATGATGAACGGGATAGACGGCGGGATGATCGGGGCGATGATGCCGCCGGTGGCGATCAGGCCGGCCGAGTCACCCGGCTCGTAGCCGGCGCGCTTCATCATCGGCAGAAGAACCATGCCCAGCGCCGCCGTGTCGGCCGCCGCCGACCCCGAGAGGCTGGCCATCAGCACCGAAGCGATGATCGCCACGTAGCCGAGTCCGCCCTGCTTGTGGCCGACGAGCTTGAGCGGGAGATCGACGATGCGCTTGGAAATACCGCCAGCGTTCATCAATTCTCCGGCGAGAACGAAGAAGGGGATGGCCAGCAGCGGGAAGCTGTCGGCGCCGCTGATCAGGTTCTGGGCCATGATCTGGAAATCGACCATGTTGAGCTGCAGCATCAGCGCGACGCCGCAAAGCAACAGCGCGAAGGCGACCGGGATACCCAGGAAGATGCAGCCCAGCAGGCTGCCGAGAAACACGAGGACGGTCATTTGCGGTCTCCCTTCTCAAAATGAAAGAGCGTGGACCACAGGCGCTTCAGCAGCAAAACACCGACCACGACACTGAAGGGGATGCCGGCAAAATACAGGGCAGCCACCGGAACATCGCTGACCGGCAGGTAGTTGGCCATGTTGGCCTTGGTCAGTTGCCACGCGCCAGTGAAAATCAAACCGCAGCAGACAAGCATGGCCAGATCGCTGAAGATCAGTACGACGCGCCGCACGGGCGCCGGCATGCGCAGGAAGAAGGTGTCGACCCGCACGTGACGATTCCGGATGAAGGCGGAAATGGAGCCAAGGAAGGTGAGCCAGACAAACAGATAACGCCCCATCTCCTCGGTGATCGTCAGGTTCGAATTGAACCCGTAACGCAGCACCACGTTCAGGAACACCAGCAACGCCATAGCCGCGATGATGATCACCATCAGCCAATGCAACAGGCGCTCGGCAGGATTCTTTACAGACATTTCGCCCACTCTCCTCGCTATTGTTTTAAAAAAATCGTGCAATTCCGTCCATCATTCTGACAGCTTAATCCAGACGCGAGCCAACTATCACCGTCCCATCCACCCGCCGTCGATGGTGATGGTGGTGCCATTGACGTAGTCGGAGGCGCGGGAGGCGAGATAGACGGCCGCCCCGACCATGTCCTCCGGTTTGCCCCAGCGCCCCGCCGGGATACGCTCCAGGATCTG